>WFZU01000021.1 GCA_015489405.1 Bacteroidales bacterium | reverse complement strand
ACGCAGAAGTCGGACATTATAGACAAGCTCTGGTTACAAGGTATTAAAGTTGTTTCTGCCTCCGGCAAAAAAAATAGCAATCCACACCGGGCGAAAATGTTTTTTGCTATTAAAACATTGCTTTTTTTATTACAAAATAACACATTTATTAGTAAAAAACGGAAAACAGATAATAATTCATAATTCTTTTTATGGAAATAAAAGAAATATGTTATTAAATACTTATATTTCATTTTAATTTCGTAGTTTTGCAGCAATAAAATACGTAAAAAAAATAAGAGATATGCAAGGAAAAAAACACTACATCGAAGCAGCTGTCAAATCAGCAAAATGGCATGCCGAATATCAAAAGGAGATGCGCAAAAAGAAGTTTGATACCATCGCCGTTCATGGTATTTACTCCATGCAAGAGGCGCTCAATTTCAATCAAGGTTCTATTATCGAACCGATCTATATGTCCACGTCGCAGGCGTATCGTGATGCGGACGAGATGGAAGCAGCTTTGGGCTATGAAATTCCGACTTGGTGTTATTCGCGTATAGCCAATCCTACCATGTACTATTTGGAAGGTGTCTTGGCAATGCTGGAAGGCTACGGTAGCGGTTTGGAAACTTCTGCGATAGCTACTTCTTCCGGAATGAGTGCTATCATGACTGCTGTAGAACCCTTTTTGGTTGTAGATAAAAAACACCCTGAAAGACCTATTAATTTTGTCGCTACCGCTCAAGTTTACGGAGGTACTTTCCAACAGTTTGCCGAAAGGAAGCAAAATGACAGGGGAATAGAATGGCGGAAAGTGATTCATTCCCATGATTTGGACGAATGGGAAAGCTTGATAGACGAAAATACCCGTTTCCTTTATGGCGAGATGCCGAGCAATCCGGGTTTGGCTTTCTTTGATTTGGCAGAAGTGGCTAAAATCGCTCATCGTCATGGTATTCCGTTGATCATAGATGCTACGGTAGCTACTCCGGCATTGATGCGTCCATTGCAGCACGGAGCGGATATTGTGATACACTCTGTTTCCAAGACGCTGACTTCCAGTGGTTTCGGAATAGGAGGCGTAGTAGTGTCCAGGAAAAATATCACCTCTAATATCGACAATGATGAGATGAAAGCGGATTTTGCCGTATATTCTAAATTATTGCCTAACCGGGACAATGGTCCGAACATTTCACCTTTCAACGCCGTGATGGCATTGAACGATATCAGAACGCTGCGTTCCAAAATGGACCAATTCAGTCGTACGACGATGAAAGTTGCCGAATTTTTAGAACAGCACAAACATATTGAAGGAGTTGATTATTTGGGACTTAAGTCCAATCCACTCCACGAGATTGCTAAAAAATATATGTTCTTGGTAGATTCCGAAACAGATGATATTTACCGGAAAGCGGTTAACAGATATGGTCATTTGATGTCGTTCCGGGTGAAAGGCGGTGGACAAGCAGCGAGAGATGTCTTTGACGGATTTGAAATGATTTGGCGGGCTACGGATTTGGGTCGCGTAAAATCAGTAGCTACTATTCCGGCTATCTCCACACACTCCCAACAAGGAGAGGAAGGACGGAAAGCCGCGAATATACCTGACAATCTCATTCGTCTCAATATAGGAGGAGAACATGCAGATGATATTATAGCCGACTTGGAAAAAGGTCTATCCCGTCTTGATGGTAAGGTATTCCCTGTATCCGGTCCTCTGTTCTCTGCTGCCGGTGCTTCTTCTGCCCGCTTGCAGCGATAAGACGTTTGAGAGAAGGCTTTACCGGAAAAATTGTGACGCTGTAACTCTCCTGCAATTTGTCGGTACGTTTCGTGTTTGTTGGTAAAGCCTTCTTCTTTTTACAAAAAGGTTTAGGTAAAAATAATCTGTGTTTGCAATCCGTCTGCCATTTCGTAAAACTCGCCGACAGTAAGGACTCCCTTAACTTCGTCAACTAAATCGTCTTTGGTGAGTTTGAACATATCCATTGCCAATTTGCAAGCATATATTTCTCCACCTCCGGCATCGATCATCATTAAGAATTCTTCTACTCCCGGAATATCCAAAGCCTCTATCTGTTTTTTCATCATTGCCGATACGCCGGCTTCTACTCCGGGCAACATACCTAATATCGTGGGGAAGGGGAGTCCTCCGGGCATTCGCATAGCGGGATTTCCCACTGTTTCTGTATGCAATTTATTCATTCGCTTTTTAGTAATCGCATCCAAACCGAAAAAAGTAAAGAACACTTTTGTTTCAATTCCTTCCATTACGGCGCCGTTAGCCATTACTAATGTTGCCAAGACATCTTCCAAAGTTCCTTTGGCACAAATCAGTAATACTTTCTTTAGGGGGTATTTTTTTTCTGACATAATAATTCAATTTATTGTTAATAATATCACATGTTATCTTATAAGAAAATGGAAAAGTTGCTTTGAAAGCTGCTTTTCCATTTTCAAGAAAATCTATACGCAACTGGCCGGTTTAGAAACACCGGCGTATTTTGTAGCTTTTTTCAGTGGGGCACCGGGAAAAAGTTTGTAAAATCCTTTGATATCTACAATTCCCGATTTCCCGATAGAGCGTATCGTTAAAGTCTGTCCGGATTTTACTTTTTCCCGGATGTATTCAATCACTTCCAGGTGTTTATCCGTTAATGTATCACCATGTTCAGCTGCGTAAGCGAGAGCAACCTCTTTGGACCATTGATCAGGATCAGTGAAGTATCCGTTTTCATCAAGGTCAATCATTTTTCCAGCAATTTCTTTTTGTGCCATAATAGTAAAATTTAAGTGTTTATAATTTATCAATTATTTATTTCGGATTTTCATCTGCATGAAATGCTTTCAGAAATGTAAACAAAAATCCAAGTGTTTTCTTCATTTCGGGAGTATTCATTGCTTTGGCAGTTTTCCATAAGGAATATTCTTCTACTGTCTCCATTGAGTTTATTATTTTCAACGCTTTATCCGTATTATCCAGAATTTTGGTTTGTGTTAAGCTACGGACTATATTCAGAATATCCACTACTCGTTCAGCGAGCTCACGAATATCCTCAGCTGTAAAATTTTCAACGATTTTATCGGTAATACTCACAAACTCACGTAAAAAATCAAGATATCCCTTGCGTTCATATTCGGCAAATTTCTCAATCGCATCCAGCCCTACCTGACGGACAATAGGAGAAGCGTCTTTGACGAAATCATTGGCACTTTCCAAACTATCCATCATTTTATTAAAAGTATCAATATTGCGAATCATTTTAAGCATCAATGCTCCTACTGCTTCACTATCGACTTCTATACCGGCACGGTCGAGAGATTGCACGGAATGCTTGAAAGCATCCTTGCCCACGAGTGATAAATCGGCTACTAAATCAACAATTTCTTGACGATTGTTACGCTGATCCATCACCTCATTTAGAATAATATCCATTTTGGTGTTTAGTTCATCTATTTGTTTTTGTATGGCTTGTTCAGACATTTTTTTCATTTTTAGTTGTGTAAAAAGAGCTTGAATTATGGAATTACAATTTTTTTCCTGCCATATACATCTCCGAAGGTATCGGCATCTCCTTTCCTTTTAATAATACATGCCAATAAATCCATCTAAACATCAACTTGCCATAGTGATTCATGCGGGTCTCTTTAAGCAATCCGAAAGGTCCTATGCCCGGGAACGGGAATGAACCGGGAAGAGGTTCTGTGTCATAATTAAAATCAATTAATGCCCCTTTTCCAAATCCGGTTTCTATGTAGCAATTGGAATGTCCGTCAAACTTACCGGTCAACTCACGACCCTCGATTGCACACAAGAGATTTTCAAACACAATTTCCGCTGCAAAATGCACTACCGAACCGGCTTTGGAGGTCGGAATATTAGCGGCATCTCCCAAGACAAAAATATTTTCAAATTTGGTTGACTGCAATGTGTATTTATCAGTCAACATAAAATTCATATCATCTCCCAGACCGCTTCGCTCGACCATCTCGTCTCCCATATGGATAGGAATCGTTATAAGACAGTCAAACGGCACCTCTTTTTCATCATAAGAAATAATCTTTTTATTCTCATTATCAACACGTTCCAAATAAAAATTCGGAACAACGTTGATATTTTTCTTCTTTAAAAGATTGCCTAAGACTTTAGAAGCTCTTGGCTTAGTGAATGCACCTTCCATAGGGGTAACGAAAGTGATATTCACCTTGTCACGGATACCTCTCTCGACAAAATAAGCATCCGCATACATCACAAACTCCAAAGGTGCTACCGGACATTTAATAGGGTTATCCGCGATATTCAATACCAATTCACCCCCTTCCCAGGTTTTGAAAAATTTACTCAATGCCGTGGTTCCTTCGATGGTATAAAAGTCAAATATATTTTTGTGCCAAAGCTCCCCTTTAAGTCCGGGCGTCTCTTCCGGAACTACCCGTACACCTGTGGCAACAATAAGAAAATCGTAATTCAGTTGAACGCCATCATTCAACAAGACCTTATTATGTTCCCCATCAATACGGTCAATTTCAGCATTGATATATTTTACTCCAATAGGAATAAAATCTGCTTTAGGCTTGATTACATCCCTTTTGGTGTAGGTGCCGAATGGAATGAACAGGAAGCCCGGTTGATAATAGTGAGTCTTAAATTTATCGATAATTGTGATTTCCCATTCATCTCTTTCCAACACCTTACGCATCTTGTTTGCCATGATCGTACCGCCGGTACCGGCTCCTAGAATTACTAACTTTTTCATATTGCATCTTTTTTTATGCGGCAAAGGTACATAATTAGCAACATAAAAATCAACTATTTGGTATATTAAATGGCATATATAATATTGATATGTATCAATGTTTATAGTTCGCTATTGTATTTCTGTTAATTTTGCATTCAAATTTTAATAATGAAATGTTATGCCTAAAATATCACGTCCAAGAAGTTGTACAAGATGTCCCTATCAGTATAAATATCTAAATCTCCTGGGGAATGAGAATATTAGCTCGATACAAAATAATTGTATGATCATTCATTTCAAAAGGGGAGAAAATATTATTAAGCAGGGCACCGATGTTACCCATGCATTTTATTTAGCTCAAGGCTTGGTCTCTCTTTTTATTGAAGGAGAAAAGAGAAATCTGATTCTGAAAATCAAGAAAGCCGGAGATTATATTGGTCTCCAGACCCTGTTTGGTGATTTAAAATACCGGTATTCTGTTTCAGCCTTGGAAGACTCCATGGTTTGTATGATTAAATCGGGAATATTTTTGGAAACTTCAAAAAAAAATCCGGATTTTCTCTTTGAAATTATGCGGGGGATAAGTTTATCCTATAATTATATGTACAAAAAAATTAAGGACATTAACTGCAAACAACTCCGCGGAAGAATGGCGGATGTTTTGCTCTATTTCTCGGAAGAGCTCTATCATTCCAAATCTTTCGAAGTACCGATGACAAGGAAGGAGATGGCACAATTTGCTTCGATGTCCATGGAGAATGCCGTCCGGATTTTATCCGAATACAAAAAAGAAGGCATTATTACCGTAGAAGGAAGAAAAATAACAATACTCGAAGAAGAAATATTAAAAAGAATCAGTGAATTAGGATAAAAGACAATACTTTTTCGTAACCTCAAATATTGGGAGTAATGGAAATAGCCTTATTATAGCCGGCTATTCCCAATGTATGTCCAGTCCAGCCGGGAATTTTTTATGTCCTCCGTTTCGTGGAGGGCATCGCACCGCTATTTCTTTATCAAGATAAAATCAAGCGACAACTGCTTTTCCAAGGCGGTCAAAAAACCGTAGGGCTCTACGCCTATATTGTCTCCTGACATTTTTATGCTAAGGTGTTTTTCAAATGTACTTGAAATCTTAAACTCTACGGGAATCTCACCCTTATTGTTATGAATCAAATAATATAAGGAGGAGGTCATTTCCTTGTCAATGGAAAGCAGGGGAAGGGTAACTTCAATGCGCGACAACAGTTTATCCAATGCTTCGGAAAGCAAAAGAATCCGTTTTATATTCACATTGATTCTATCGTTATATTTGCTTTTCTCCACACGAATAGTCAGGAAAATATTTTGCCCCTTTTGCAAGAAATGGCGATACTTTAAGTAGTCTTCAGAAAAGAGAAAGAAATCATAAGCTTGACCGTAATCTTCGAGGGTAAAGACTCCGTAATCATCTCCTTTTTTCGTTTGTCGAATAGAAACGCCGCTGATCATCCCGGCAACATTGAATGTTTTGTTGACCAAGGTCTCTTTTTTAGATTTCAGGGTGGAGAGTTCGAGATTCACGAAGTGCTTAAATACATATTTATATCTATCCAAAGGATGCCCGGAAATATAAAAACCGGTAACCTCTTTTTCATATTCCAGTTTTTGACTCTGCGACCACCTCTCACATTGTGGTGGGGTAGGGTCATCCACTCTCAATTCGGAAAGGGCATCACCGAAAAGGCTGTTCTGCAAGCTTTTTTGTTCCGCTTGGTATTGATTTCCATAACGCATAGCGATTTCCAAAAACATGGGACTACTCTCGTTTTCCTTGTGAAAATATTGCGCTCTGTGGAGCGAAAAGCTGTCAAAAGCTCCGGCTTTTGCCAGTGATTCGATGCTTCTTTTGTTGACAGCCTTCAGATTAATCCTTTTGACGAAGTCAAAAAAGCTGGTGAACTCTCCCCCTCTTTTACGTTCATCGATGATACTTTGTACAGCTTTCTCACCCACATTTTTCACAGCTACCAGTCCAAAACGGATTTCTCCTTTCTTGTTGACAGTGAATTTCATGTTACTCTCATTAATATCAGGTCCCAAGACCGGAATATCCATCCGTTGTGCTTCGTTGATATAAAAAGTGATTTTTTCAAGTTCTTTGAGGTTGTGCGTCAGCGTGGCTGCCAGCAATGCAGGTGGATAATGCGCTTTTAGATAGGCTGTTTGAAAAGCCACCAAGGCGTAAGCTGCTGAATGAGAACGGTTGAAACCGTATTTGGCAAATTCTTTGATAACGTCAAAGACTTTGGCTGCTTCTTTTTCGTCAATACCGTTTGCTACCGAGCCTTCTACGAATAATCTTTTATTCTCTTCCATGATCTCCATATTCTTCTTCCCCATAGCCCGGCGGAGAAGGTCGGCGCCTCCGAGTGAATAGCCTGCCATCACTTGTGCTGCCTTCATAATCTGTTCTTGATAGACCATGATACCGTATGTGCTCTCCACGATAGAATCCAGGGAGGGATGCAAGGATTTTACCTCTTCCAGTCCGTGTTTACGCTTGATATACAAGGGGATATAGTCCATAGGTCCGGGACGGTACAGTGAGTTCATCGCCACCAAGTCCTCAAAAGTAGTAGGTTTCAACTCTTTGAGGCTCTTCTGCATACCGGCGGATTCAAATTGGAATATGGCATTGGTATTTCCGTCCTGAAAAATTTTGAAAGTCTTCTCATCATCCAATGGAATATTATCGATATCCAACTGAATGCCGTATTGGTCTTCAATAATCTCCAATGCATCGTTGATGATAGAAAGCGTTTTCAAGCCCAGGAAATCCATCTTCAACATTCCGACACTTTCGATATACTTCCCGTCATATTGGGTTACCATCAACTCCGCATCTTTGGCGGTTGCCAGCGGAATATGTTCTTCGAGGACATCCGGTCCTATGATGATACCGCAAGCATGTTTTCCGGTATGCCTTACGGAACCTTCCAGGGTCTCGGCTAATTCGAGGACTTTTCTTTGTTCTTCGGTGCCTTTTTCTTTGACTTCCCTCAATTCTTTTGATTCCTTATAGGCTTCCTCAAAAGAGGAGGCGGCTTTGTCGGGAACCATTTTTGCCAATTTGTCTGCTTCGCTAATGGGCATCCTTAATACTCGCGCAACGTCCCTGATAGCCGTTTTTGGTCCCATGGTACCGAAGGTAATAAGTTGTGCGACATGATCCTTCCCATACTTATCTACGACATATTGAAGCACTTTTTCTCTTCCTTCATCATCAAAGTCAATATCCACATCCGGCATTGTAACCCGTTGGGGATTCAAGAAGCGCTCGAAAAGCAGACCGTATTTAATCGGGTCTATATTGGTTATATCTATGGCATAGGCGACTGCCGAACCGGCTGCGGAGCCTCTGCCGGGTCCTACTCTTACACCCATCTCTTTGGCAGCCCTGATAAAGTCTTGAACGATGAGGAAGTAGCCCACAAACTCCATGTCCTCAATAATACCCAATTCGTGTTCCAACCTTTCCTGTATTTCGTCCGTAATGATGCCGTATTTTTCTTTAGCTCCCTTGAATGTCAGATAGCGTAAATATTCTTTTTGATCGGTGAAGTTTTCAGGCAACTCAAACACCGGCAGGATAACATCTCTAAAAATATCATATTCCTCAACCTTGTTGGCAATTTCAAGGGTGTTGTACACCGCTTCTGCATCTTCGGGAAAAAGTTCAATCATTTCTTCCTCCGACTTCAGGAATTCTTCCCCTGTATAGTGCAAGTCATCGGTAACATCAATCGTGGTTCCGGTGCTTAATTTTATCAATATTGTATGAGCTTCCCTGTCTTTTCTGTCGATAAAATGCACATCGTTGGTAGCGATGAGTTTTATCCCGTTTTTTTTCGCTAAAGATCGCAAAACAGGATTAACTTTTTGCTGCCCCGGCAGAAAATGGTTTTGAAGTTCCAGATAAAAATCCTCTCCGAATATCCCTTTATACCATTCGATAGCCGTTTGCGCTTCTTCCAATTTGTCTTCCAGAATGAGTTGAGGTATTTCTCCTCCAAGGCAGGCAGAGGAAACGATGAGCCCTTCGGAAAACTCTTCCAACAACTCTTTATCAATCCTCGGTTTATAATAAAATCCTTCCAAAAAGGAACGGGATACCAGTTTGGCTAAATTGTGATAACCGGTTTTGTTTTTTGCCAATAGAATAAGATGGTAATATTGTTTCCCGGCAGTCTTTTTCCTCTCAAACCGGCTTCCTTTGGCTAAATACACTTCACATCCGATAATCGGTTTGATGCCTGCCGCTTCCGCCTCCTTGACAAAATAGGGTACCCCAAACATGTTCCCATGATCCGTCATTGCAATAGCCGGCATTCCTAAACTCACTGCTTTACTGATCATTCTCGAAATATTAGAGGCTCCGTCCAAAAGCGAATATTGTGTATGCAGGTGGAGATGAACGAAATTTGACGGTACGATGCCTTCAAGGCTGATATTTTCCATAAGTTAAAAAGATATTTTATTGATAGACAAAGAAATAAAAATCCCGTGATAATGTGGTAAAATTATAGAAAACGAACATACGAAAAAGCACTGTTGATAACTTTAGTGCTTTAAGTTTTCAACAATGCAAAAAAACTTCCGGCGACGCAATACATATACACGAAAAAAGCCCGGATGTCCGGGCTCTTTTAAGTATAAGTAGTGCTTGTCCATAAAGTCAAGAGTCCGAGCTGGAATGTTCAAGAACAAGGCTTGCGAAATACTCAAAACCAAGGAGTTGACTTCTGTCAATGACTGTTTTGAGTATGAGCGTAACGAAGTTATTGGACATTATAGACGGACTCTAAGTAGATTGAAAACTGTTTTCCCGCAAGGAGTTCCTCGGCCTCCTTATAAGTCAACTGTCTTCATGCATTTCACACTATTTTTTTAGGGCGTCTCTAATCTCTCTCAACAAAGTAATGTCTTCCGGTGTTGGAGGAGGATCTGCCGGTTTTTCTTCTTCTTTCTTTTTCGTCTTGTTATACGCCTTGACGATAATGAACATAACCAGACCGACAATCAATAAATTGATAATAGTGTCAATCCATTGTCCGTACATAATGGCATTTTCCGGTTTGACTACCTTGCCGGCTGCATCCACAACCGCTTCGTCCAATACCAATTTCCACTCTTTGAAACTTACACCTCCGGTGAAATGACTCACGAAAGGCATCACAATCATACTTACGAAGCCTTTGACTACCATCCCGATAGCTCCGGCCATAATCACGGCAACGGCAAATTCAATCACGTTGCCACCCATAATAAACTTCTTAAACTCTTTCCACATAGTAAATTGTTTTTTAATTATTAACGGCTGCAAAATTAAATAAAAAGTTGGTATCAAAAATATATTTTCTTGCTTTTCAAAATCTCGTAGATTTGCAAGACGTAATTTTTGAAGGAACCGGTCGCGTGAATGAAAAAGAATAATGTCTCATCAGTAAAATCCGTGGAGAAAACTCTCCGGGTGGCAATCCCTGTAATGCGGGAATATGAAAATATCCCTGCGCTCATAAAAATACTTCACGCGCAATCTTGCCGGCGTTTTCATGTTTATTTCTGTATTAATCAGCCGGATCTATGGTGGGATGACAAGAATCATGTACAAACTTGTCTGGACAACCGGAAAACCTTTGAATATATTCAACGGAATGCACAGTTTGCCTATTCGGTGATTGATAAATTCTCCAAAGGAAACGCTTGGGGAGAAAAGAAAAAAGGAGTGGGGTGGGCTCGAAAATTGCTTTACGAGAAAATATTGGAAGAAGCGGATGAAAATGATATTATCATCAGCTTGGATGCCGATACACAATTTCGTCCCGGGTATTTTCAGACGGTTTTAAATGTCTTTTTACAGCACCCCGGAGCTCACGCTCTCGCGGTCCCGTATTGTCATCTTTTGACCGGAGATGCTGAATTGGATCGTGCCATGCTTCGCTACGAAATCTATCTACGCGCGTATCTTCTCGGGCTTTTTTTGATACAAAGTCCTTATGCTTTCACTGCTATCGGCTCGGCGATGGCATTTCCCGTATGGGCTTATCGTAAGATTGGCGGCATGAAAGCCTACGAAAGTGGGGAGGATTTTTATTTACTTCAGAAATTACGCAAAGCGGGTAATATTATTCAGTGTTTGGATGAACAAGTTTTTCCTTCTGCGCGAATTTCTGACAGAGTCCCTTTCGGTACCGGTCCCGCGATGCAGTCGGGTATTCGAGGTGACTGGACTAAATATCCTGTATTTTCTTTCCGGTCCTTTCAAAAAATAAAGGCTTTTTACGCAATCTTGCCGGAACTGTATATTCGCCGTGTACCGACACCATTGGACGATTTTTTTATGTTTCAATTCGGCAACAGTAATATCTGGGATGGAATCAGGAACCATTCTACTTCCGTAGAGCAATTTATTAAGAAAGCGCATCAAAAAATAGACGGTTTACGAATTTTGCAATTTTTGCGTTATGACCATAGTAAGTCTCCCGCAACGGATGAACAAAATCTACGTACTTTCCTACCCTTTATTCCGGAGGGGAAAAGGTCTTTGTTTGAGCGTCTTTCTTTCCGTGAGACTTCGGTGAGTATTTTGGAAGAGGTACGAAATACATTATTACAACTTGAAAATCAATTTAGATGTCAACAGCCCGGCTTATAGTAATATTAGGTCCCACAGCCGGTGGGAAAACAGGATTGGCTACGGCTTTAGCCTTCCGGATCAAAGGAGAAATCATTTCGGCGGACTCGCGGCAAGTTTACCGCGGGATGACTATCGGTACCGGAAAGGACTTAGATGAGTACCGCTGCTGTGGAACCCACATCCCGTATCATTTGATTGACATTGTGGATCCCGGTTATGAGTATAATGTTTTTGAATTTCAGAAAGATTTTATCCGGGCTTACCGGCGGATACTCGATGCCGGACATGTTCCTGTCTTATGCGGTGGAACCGGCATGTATATTGAGGCAATATTAAAGAAGTATCCATTGTTAAAAGTTCCTGAAAATAGAGCCCTTAGAGAGGAGTTGGCACATCTTCCCGATCATGTATTAATAGAAAAACTAAAAACCTTGAAACCCCTTCACAATACTACTGACATCACCGAAAGAAAGAGATTGGTAAGAGCCATTGAAATAGCTTCTTATGAAAAAACGCACAAGGCTTCTTTTGATTTTCCCGATTTTGATTATGTTGTATTTGGTGTTTCTCTCGAACGTTCTTCAATACGTCAACGCATTACTCAAAGGTTGAGAAACCGGATGGAATCCGGAATGATAGAGGAAGTGAAAACCCTTCTGCAACACTTACCACCTGAGAAGATTATGTTTTACGGTCTTGAGTATAAATACCTTACCTTATATCTTACCGGAAAAATGAGCAAAGATGAAATGGTTAAAAAACTCGAAACAGCCATACATCAATTTGCCAAAAGACAAATGACTTGGTTTCGCCGTATGGAGCGTAAGGGGATAAAAATCCACTGGATTGACGGCAACTTAGGGAGAGACGAACAGGTAGAAAGGATTGTTTCTCAATTGTAGCAATCGTGTTTGTGTGTTTGAATACTGTGCAAAACAAAAAGACCAAAACCCAAAAATCCTCACTACCTTACGGTAGGAGGATTAGGTGCACAATCTGGTGATAATTGTGCAAAAATATCAAAACATTATTTTACTTATTCTGATTAAAAGATTTTTTTGCACCATAAGCCGCTCCGAGTACCAGTAAAATACTCAAACCACCGTCAATCGGGGCTCCTACGGGAAGATCCGATCCGCCGGGACCACTGCCTCCCGAACCACCCGGAGGAGGAGGAACATCTGCACTGGCAGATATAGCAAACATAACCAGTAAACTCAATGTAAACAAAACTCTTTTCAATCCTAACCTATTCATCATTTTCATTTCAACTATATATTTTTTGTTTTTTTCTTAATTTAACTGTCTAAAATACTCTCTATCTGATTAGTGAATATAGAGTTTCTTTGTAATCACTTTGTTATTTCCAACCAGTTTAACCAGGAAATAAGTATTTTGATAATTCATCGGAATAATATTCGATGCACCTTGAATATTTTTTGTCAAGATTTCCTTTCCTAATAAGTCATATACAAATACTTGTCCGGAAAAATCGACAGGTGTAACGATATGGATATCTTTATCAAAGGTATAAATATTTGCAAAACTGCTATTGGAAATTTCTTCCACATCATTAGGAGCAGCAAAATGTACTCTGAAACGTGCAGGGTCATCATCCGTAGTGGCAGCGAAAGAATATTGTGCATTGTCTCTCATATTTTGCCAATCTCCGGTTTTTACATCTTCCAGCCAAATAGGGGTAGAAGCATCAAAGCCTTCCATGTTAG
>WFZU01000020.1 GCA_015489405.1 Bacteroidales bacterium | reverse complement strand
CATTGGTAGTAATATTTACCGTGAGCGTAAACGCTAACAGCAACCCCAAAGCGAAACAATCGCAAGACCAAGCACAAATCACGCTTACACACAGCCATTTCACTCCGGCGATGGGAAAATGCGGCGATGGTAAGTGCGGGAAAGGTAAATGCGGCGACGGTAAATGCGGAAAAAGCGAATGCAAGACTTCCTGTAAGGGAAAGAAAAAAGACTGCAAATCCGAATGCAAATTTCATAGTCATGACAAGCATTCTTCCGGCAAAAAAGATAAAGATGCCGTGAAGAGCAAAGACGGAAAAGCCGCTGCCAAAGATGCTAAAAAATGCGGCGACGGCAAATGCGGTGATGGTAAATGTGGTAACGGTAAGAACAAATAATCTTTCATACGCTGAATTTTTGTTAAATACTGTTCCTTATTTTCAGTATATTTATTTTCCTTAAAGCTGCCTTGCATAACTTCTTCATCAGATCCAATCCTCAAATGTCTAACAAATATGGATCAAAGGCAGCTTTTTTCTTGATTCATTAGCCTGAAAGTTTCGGCTTGTTGCTTCTGATCCCCGTTATTTCCCGAAGGGAATTTTTTTTGCAAAAGTTTTTTTTAATACCTTTGCCAATAAATTTTGTATGTCAAAAGTCTTACACAACAAGGAGGATTCACTCTTCCCCAGCCCGCCCAAACTTCCACACCGCAGGAAATTTATCCGGCAAGTATTGCTCTCCGGAATAGCGGTGCAACTGCCTTTCTTTTTTTCTTGCAGCGAAGAGCGCAAGGACAATACAATTCACCGTAAAACAGACCTTGTCAACACTATCCAACAGATACTGTTTCCGGATACTCCGGACAGTCCGGGGATAGAGGATACCGGAGCTTTCGCTTATTTCAACCGGATCGTGCGGGATGAAAGATTGGACCCCGAAGAGAGGGAGTATCTACAAAACGGGCTGCGTTGGGTCAATGAGACGGCACAAGAAGAGACGAAAAAGGATTTTGTGCAGCTGACTTTCCCTCAGCAAAAGCAGTTGATAAAAAAAATATCCGCTTATTCTTGGGGAGAAGCTTGGCTGTCAAGGATGCTAACGGTGATTTTTGAAGCTTTGCTGTTAGACCCGATCTATGGTGTCAATCTCCAAGAAAGCGGCTGGAAATGGTTAGGACATGTCCCCGGCTCTCCACGTCCCTCCAAGCGTAATCGATATCCGGACATTCTGATACGAAAAGAGGAATTCATCGCCGTTAGCCGTTTGGAACAATTGTCTAACGACGGAAAACATACCAAAAATAAATAAAAAATGTCCAATAAAACGAACACCGGCATCCCCGGTTCCGGCAATTTAAACGTAAGTTTTCTCAAATAAAAAACAAAGCCCGCAACTATGGAAAAAACACTCAAACAGCAATGGGATGTCTGCATCGTAGGAAGTGGAGCCGGTGCGGGACCGGTCATATACGAACTTTCTAAAGCCGGCTTCAAGGTATTGGTATTGGAAAAAGGTCCGTGGTTTCGTACGGGCGATTTTTCCAAAGATGAGATGGTCGCCGCCCGGAGAAGTGTTTATACGCCACGGCTTCAGGACGAGAGACACGTGCTCGAATACACCAACGAAGAGGGTAATTTGGAAGCAAAATCCACCTATGACAGCGGGCGTGATTTCTGGAATGGAAACTGTGTCGGCGGGTCGTCCAATTTTATGAGCGGTTATTTCCAGCGTCTTAAACCACAGGATTTCAGACTATTGAGCGAATATGGAGCCATCGAAGGAGCCAATGTCGTGGACTGGCCTATCTCGTATGAAGACTTGGAACCTTATTACACGAAAGTGGAACAAATCGTAGGAGTATCGGGAAGATTGATAGACCACCCCTTTCAAGAACCGCGCTCTACGGATGATTTTCCATACCCGCCTTTGGCGGAAAATGTGGTCTCATCCTGGCTGGATAAAGCAGCGGAAAGCTTAGGCTATCCTCTGGTACCCCTGCCGCGTGCGATCCTCTCACAGCCTTCCGGCGAACGCCATGCCTGCGTCTATTCCAACTATTGCGGAAGCTATGGTTGCAGCTCGGATGCCAAAGGAAGTGCACGGGTAGCACTCATTCACAAAGCATTGAAAACCGGCAATTGTACGCTCATCCCCAACGCCAAAGTCTATCATCTGGAAACCAACGGAAAACAGAAAATCGTGCGGGCTTGGTTTTACGATGCCAAAGGGCAAAAACAAAAAGCAGAAGCCGGCATCTTTGTTGTTGCGGCACAAGCCGTAGAGACCTCCCGCCTTTTGTTGATGAGCAAAAATCCCGGATTTCCGGATGGCTTGGCAAACCACAACGGACAAGTGGGTAAGAATCTTATTTTCTCCGCAGGAGGCACCGGAGGAGGTGATTTTTTCCTTGCGGAACTTCCGGAAAAGGAGGCAAAACAACTGTCTGTTCCCGGCTTATTTGTCAATCGCTCTTTGCATCAATATTATGAATACCGGGACGAAAAAACCGGACAAAGAATGAAAGGCGGAACGGTGGATTTCCTCTTTGAACACGCCAACCCCGTCTCCAAAGCGATGCACCGGAAATGGGACGACGAAGGGAATTTGCGCTATGGTGCGGCATTGAAAGAGGATTTGAAAAATTATTTTCGCAAGGTGCGAAAACTAAAATTTGAAATTTTTAATGACTGGCTGCCTACGGACGGCTGTTTTGTGCGTTTGGACCCCAAAGTGAAAGATAAATGGGGAGATCCGGTAGCAAGGATTCGTATAGACTATCATCCCCACGACCTGGAAGTAGGGGAGTTTTTGGCGGGACAAGCCAAAAAAATTATGGAAGCAACGGGCGCAAAAAATATTTATGCCAATGTCAGCGGCTCGCCACCGCCCAACTTACAAGCCGGAGGTTGCCGCTTCGGACACGATGCGGAGACCTCTGTCCTCGACCCGGACTGCAAAGCACATAGTGTTGATAATCTGTATATTACAGACGGAAGTTTTATGCCTACCGGCGGAAGCGTTACCTATACTTGGACAATCTATGCCAATGCTTTTCGCGTAGCGGAAAAAATTATTGAACGACTGCGAAAATAAGAGCCGGCTGATTATTTATGTTTATCAAGCGAAATTTTCATTTAGTTTTGCGCCTTCAAAAAATACGGAATATTGAAGATATATCACGACATAGAGGAGGTACAAGATATCCTTCATCCGGTGGTAACAGTGGGGACTTTCGACGGGCTGCACCGGGGACATCAGCAAATCATTGAGAAGATGAAAAATACGGCGAAGTCCGTAGGAGGTGAGACGGTCGTCATTACCTTTTTCCCGCATCCGCGGCGTGTGTTATACGCAGATTCCAAAGATTTGAAATTGATACTTACCAATGAGCGGAAATATAAATTGCTGGAAGATTTTGGAATAGACCACCTGATTGTCATCCCCTTTACGAAAAGCTTTGCCGCCAAAAGTGCTAAAGATTTTATCGAAGAAATATTAGTAGGTAAATTGAAACTTCACACCTTAGTAATTGGCTATGACCACCATTTCGGAAAAGGAAGGGAAGCGGAATACACGGTTTTGAAAAAATACGGGAAGCTTTACGGCTTTGATGTTATCGAAGTCCAAGCGGAAGAAGTGGACGGACATACGATAAGTTCCACGAAAATCAGGGAAGCCCTGAAAGCCGGAGATATTCGCCTTGCAAACCGGATGTTGGGATTTGAATATTCTATTTACGGGAAAGTGGTGGAAGGAGACAAAATCGGCCGGACAATCGGGTTTCCAACGGCTAATTTATTCATTGAAGATGAGTATAAGCTGATAGCTGCCGGAGGGGTTTACGCCTGTCGTATCGCCTGGCAGGGAAAACAATTTCTGGGTATGGGAAATATCGGTTACCGTCCTACGATCAACGGCAATCACGATTTGCGCACGGAAGTCCATATCTTTGATTTTGATTGTGAAATATACGGAGATGAGTTATGCATATATTTTGTGGATAGAATCCGCAATGAGATAAAATTCAAGGACTTAAACGCCCTGAAAGAGCAATTGAAAAAGGACGAAATTACGGTGCGCCGGCTTTTTTCGCAAGGCTGATCGCTTATTCTCTCGAACTCAGGTTATAAAGTTGCATCTACCTGATTGATAAATTCATGCAACCGCATATCGCGGCTGAGATTGAATTTTTTTCGTAGGCGATGACGAGCGTTTTTGACGCTATCCGGAGAGATGTTCTGGATAGCAGCTATTTCTTTCACATTGAGGTTGAGCTTGATCAAGGCTATTATCCTTTCATCGTTAGCAGTTAAGTTGGGTGCATAGGTTCTTATTTTCTTGAAAAAGTCCTGATGAACTTCTTCGAAATACATTTTGAATAAATCCCATTCCGATTTTTTATTTAGATGATTCTTGATTTGAGACTGAAGATGGTTCAGCTTTGGACTGGCGAACTCAGCATCTTGCAAGTCGGCGATGTCTTTTTGTAAGGTGAGTAGTAGTTCATTATTTTGCAGCATGTTGAGTGCATGCGTTGTCAATTGTTTAGACTGAAAATTGAGCTTCTGTTCCATTTCACTTTTTTGGAGCAATTCTTTTTCTTTTTGGATGGCTTGCAGTGCTTTTTCTTTTTTCTTCTTTTGAACAAAGGCGATAAACACGGTGATGACCAGCAAAATGACTATGATAAGGATATTTCTTTCATTCCTTCGTTTATCTCTGCTAAGTTCTGCTATACTTTTTGCATTAGCCAAAGACTCAATTTCCTTTTCTTTCTCCAATATTTTATATTTCGCTTCATAATCCATTAATTGTCGCTGCATTTGTTGGTTTAGAGAGGAATCTTTGACACTGCTATACTTCTCATAATACCGGAAAGCTTGGTGATAATCTCCTTTCGATTTATAAGACTTGATATAAGAGAGAAAGGCTTTCTCACGCATTTGGTAAAAGTTGATTTTCTCCACGTAATTCATACAGGAGTCCAAACTGGATATGCTATTTTGGAAATCATTAAATTTGTAATAAATATCGCTTCTTAGGAAGAATAGAATTGCCAAGGCTTCCGGAGTGCCAACTTTTTTGTAATATTTGGCGCAAGAGTCCATACTTTCAAATGCTTTACGAAAAAGTCCGCTATCAGCATATACGGTGGCAAGATTGCCATAAGTATTGGCAATCAGAGACGAAATATTGCTACCTTTAATAATCTGTATAGCAATCTGCATCGTATCAATAGCATTTTTGTATTGATGGAGAGCGGAAAGACTGATACCAATATTGATAAGAGAGACTCCTTGTCCCCTAATGCTATTGAGTTTTTTTGCTAAAAGGTAAGAACGTCGATAATAGCGAAGACTTTGAGGATATTTTTCGAGCCCAAAATAGATGTTTCCAATTAAGGTAGTAATACGAGCCAAACCTTTTTGATATTGAATTTTTTTTGCTTTTGCGTCTGCATCATTCAGAATCTGCAAGGCAGTGTCATTTTTTGACCAATAATTGTAAATATATGCCTGATCAATTTGTATTTTTATTTCCAGTAGGGTATCCTTGATATTTTTAGCGAATGTATATGCTTCGGAATTGTATTGTTGGGCAAGGAGATATTTGCTTTGTTCACGATAGACATTTCCTTTGAGTCTGTATATGTTGATCAAGTTGGTAGTGTCTTGATTTTGGTGGGCATATTTTGTTGTTTTATCAAGAAAATCAAAAGTTTCTTGAATTTTACCCTGTCTTTTTGCAATACGAGCTTTCATAAAATAGAGTTGATTGATTTGAGCAAAATCCTTCTTTAGAAGGGCTTTTTGTATTCCCTTATTTAAGTAATTTGCAGAAAGCTGCAATGAATCCGGATAATAAAATTTCCCTAATTTCAAGTACAATTCTATATTATCTTGATGTTTTGACAGGGCTTGCAATAGGCTGTCTTGTGCCTTGATGCCGGTCATATTAAGTCCAAAGAGACCAAAAATAGTCAAAAAATAGGCAATGCGAGTGCTCATAATTTATTCCAATATAGATAAAACAATCCTCTTTTCTCTGCAAAGGTATCCATTATCTGTTATAAAAACACATTTTAATTTACATTCGATGATTACTTTATTAATATACGTAGAATAT
>WFZU01000019.1 GCA_015489405.1 Bacteroidales bacterium | reverse complement strand
TTACTACACCTACCTAACGAAAAGAGAAAGAAAAAAGTTGCATATCAGGAGGATTTTTTTTGATTTTCCCGGAAAAAATAAAAAGCTATCTTTGCACAAAAATATTCTTATGAAGCGATTGACGGGATTTTTCTTTCTATTAATAACTTTTCTGAATGCTTGCAAAATGAATACAACCGAAGCAGACCTGCTTATTTACAACGGGACGATCTATACCGCAAACAATCATTCCGGCATAGCCGGTGCCATGTATATCAAGTCCGGCAAGATTGTCGCAATAGGAAAACTCCGCGAATTGGAAAAAAACTTTACCGCAAAGCGGAAAATTGACTTGAAAGGCAAATATGTGTATCCCGGATTTTATGATGCACACTGCCATTTCTACGGCTACGGGCTCAATCAATTGACCGGTGCCAATCTGGCAGGGACGAAATCATTTGACGAAGTCATCGAAAGGGTCCGGGAGCATCACCGCCAACATCCCTCCTACTGGATACAAGGGCGCGGATGGGATCAAAACGACTGGCAGACCAAGACTTTTCCGGACAAAAGCATCTTGGATTCACTCTTTCCCGGGCAGCCCGTAGCGCTACGGCGTATTGACGGACACGCCCTTTTGGTGAATCAAAAAGCACTGGACTTGGCTCATATTGACCGGCATACGAAGATTCCGGGGGGAGAGATACTGCTCAAAGACGGCAAACCCAACGGAATATTGGTGGACAATGCCATGGAAAAGGTGCTGGCACTCATTCCGCCACCGGACACCAATACCATTCGCGAGGCATTGTTGCTGGCGCAAAAAGATTGTTTTGCCGCCGGCTTATGCTCCGTCGCCGATGCCGGATTGGAATACCCCGTTTTGCAACAAATAGAGAGTTTGCAACAAGAGCAGCAATTGAAAATGCGCATCTATGCTATGTTGAGCCCTTCGCAAGAAAATATTGAACATTATGTAAAAAAAGGTCCTTATACTACTGACCGGCTGACGGTTCGCTCCATAAAGTTGTACAGCGACGGGGCTCTGGGTTCGAGAGGCGCCAAACTCAAACAGGACTATTCCGACCGGGCAGGAACCAACGGACTCTTGATTCATAATGCAGATTATTTCCGCCGTATGGGCAAACTTGCCATAGAACACGGCTACCAAGTAAACACGCATGCTATCGGCGACTCCGCCAATTATATGCTCCTGCACATCTACGGCGAATTACTACACGGAAAAAATGACAAACGCTGGCGCATCGAACATGCACAAGTGATAGATTCCGCTGATTTTGAGCTATTTGGAAAATATTCTATCATCCCCTCGGTACAGCCCACACACGCTACATCGGATATGTATTGGGCAGGAGAGCGACTGGGCAAGCAACGCCTCCGCTATGCCTACGCCTATCGCCGGCTTTTGGAACAAAACGGCTATATCGCTCTGGGTACAGACTTTCCCATCGAAGACATCAATCCCCTCTACACCTTCTATGCCGCCGTGGCGAGAAAAGACCTCAACGGCTATCCGGAAAGGGGATTTCAAAAAGAAAATGCCCTCAGCCGGCAAGATGCTTTGCGGGGCATGACGATATGGGCTGCCAAAGCTGCTTTTGAAGAAAACCGGAAAGGAAGCCTCGAAACCGGAAAAGCAGCTGACTTTGTTGTACTTGACAAGGATATAATGCACATTGCCGAAGATGAAATTCCACAAACCACGGTACTTTTCACTTTCGTTAATGGGGAGAAAGTCTTTGCAAAAAATGAACGGGAAAAACCATAGATTGCGGATTATTTCTATTGTCATCTTTCCGGCTTTTGCAATGTTTCTTTTGATTGAAGAACAAGCCCCCCCTTCTAACGATGTTAGATTCTTTTTGCAAAAAATTACTTATAGAATCGTTGCTTTAGCAAGCTAAGCCCAGCTCTGTGGTACAAAAAATTCATTCGCGCATTCGTGGCTTATTTTTTCCATTCCGCAGGGCAGCAATCTCCGTATTTCAATCTTGCGATATTTCGCCTGCGGTTATTACTGCGTAATCTTCCCCTGCACGGACGTGCAGGGCTACAAAGATTTCACTCCTACGGAGCTTTTTATGCATAAACCCATTGTATAATTGTATAAT
>WFZU01000018.1 GCA_015489405.1 Bacteroidales bacterium | reverse complement strand
GGCTGTAATCATATGCCCATTCTCAAGCTCCACGCGAAACATTGCATTTCCCAGTGTTTCCACTACCGTTCCATCAACTTCTATGGATTTCTGTTTTGCCATTTTAAAAATTTAACAAATAACTATTCTTTTTTATTTCACTCTCTATCCCGGCGAAAGAGGATAATATCTCCGTACCCGAACCGGTAATCGCAATATCATGTTCGAAATGCGCCGCCGGCAGATGATCTTTTGTCCTTATCGTCCAATGATCATCATCCTGAACAATCTTTTCGCTTCCCAGCGTAATCATCGGTTCTATAGCAAGAATCATACCTTCTTTTAATTTATTTCCGCGACCTCTTCGACCGTAATTGGGCACTTCGGGTTTCTCGTGAAGATTCCTTCCCAATCCATGTCCTACCAACTCTCTGACAACCCCGTATCCAAAGGATTCGACATATTGTTGAATGCTGAATCCGATATCACCGATGCGGTTGCCCTTCCGGGCAGCCTCAATGCCGATGTACAAAGACTCTTTCGTTACTTTCACCAAGTTTTGTACTTCCGGGGTCATCCCAACGAGAGAGAACGAGTAAGCCGAATCGCCGTAAAAGCCATTCATTATCGTACCACAATCGATGGAGACCAAATCCCCTTCCCGTATCTCCCGCTTTGACGGTATGCCATGAACGACCTCGTCATTTAGCGAGATACACAAGGTATTGGGGAATCCCCCATACCCGAGAAATCCGGGGACAGCACCATGGTCTCGAATAAATTCTTCAGCTACCTTATCAAGAAAAAGTGTAGTAACACCGGGCTTGATAAGTTTAGCCAATTCAGCCAAGGTTTTTCCAACAAGTAAAGAACTTTCTTTTAATATTTCAATCTCCTGCGGAGTCTTATAATGTATCATACAAGAATTACATTCCGGAAATACTATATCTTCCTTTTATTTTGCCAGATTTTGTCAGTCCGTCATAATGTCTCATCAACAAATGACTTTCAATTTGGGAAAGCGTATCCAACACAACACCGACCAAAATAAGCAAGGAGGTTCCTCCGTAAAAATAAGAGAACTGTGTACCTACTCCGAATTGTCTAACCAGCATGGGAAGAATAGCAACAAATCCTAAAAAGATAGATCCCGGCAGAACGATACGGGACAAAATTGTATCAATATATTCAACCGTTTTCTTTCCGGGCTTCACACCGGGAATAAAACCGCCGTTTTTCTTCAAATCATCCCCGATTTGTTGAGGATTAACCGTAATTGCCGTATAGAAATAGGTAAAGACGACAATCATCCAGAAGAATGTAAAATTGTACCAGAAACCGTTAATGTCGGCAAAGGCTCTTGCAAAACCGGAGAAAGCTTCCGAGGCAGCAAATCCCGCAATGGTAACAGGCAAGAACATGATTGCTTGCGCGAAAATAATAGGCATCACACCTGCAGCATTAACTTTCAAAGGAAGATACTGACGTGCTCCACCGTATTGACGATTTCCCACAATACGTTTTGCATATTGAACAGGCACTCTGCGAACGCCCTGAACCAAAAGAATAGTAATCAGGATAACAGCGGCAAAAACGACCATTTCCGCAAGGAAGAAAATAAGTCCTCCATTTCCAACTTCAGAAAAGCGTAAAACAAACTCACTTCCCAAAGCAAACGGAAGACGGGCAATGATACCTATCATGATGATCAAGGAGATACCGTTGCCGATTCCTTTATCGGTAATTCTTTCTCCGAGCCACATAATAAACATGGAGCCGGAAGTTAAAATCAGAATAGTTGTTAATCCAAAGAAAGAAAATACGGAATGACTGGCAACATTAGGATCAAACGGATATATACCGGAAGCCGGAATTTTTGTTTCCAGGTTTGTAATATATGCAGCAGATTGGAAAATCAAAATAACAACCGTCAAATAACGCGTAATCTGATTAATTTTCCTTCTACCGCTTTCGCCTTCACGTTGCAATTTTTGGAAATAGGGTATAGCCATCCCCAGCAGTTGCACCACGATGGATGCAGAGATATACGGCATAATTCCTAATGCAAATACACTGGCACGCGCAAAGGCACCACCGGAAAACATATTTAATAAGCCTAAGATACCACTGCTTGCTTGCTTGGCAAGGTTCTCAACCGCCATCGGATCAACACCGGGGATGATTACGAAAGAACCTAACCGATATATAGCAATCAAACCAATGGTATAGATTATTCTATTCCTCAGCTCTTCAATACTGTATATATTCTTTAATGTCTGTATCAACTTTTTCATCCGTAAATCTTGTATTTATAGAAGGATATGCACCTTCAAAAAATTAAATTATCTCCGTACTACCACCTTTGGATTCAATAATCTCAGCAGCTTTTTTCGAAAAGCCATTAGCTTTGACAGTGAGTTTTGAATCAAATTCTCCAGCACTCAGTATCTTCACCAATTCGTGCTTTTTGGTTACACCGTATTGAACCAAAATTTCCGGAGTAATTTCGGACAACTTATGTTTTTTAGCCAAAGCGTCCAAGACACCGAGATTAACACCGGCATATTCTTTCCGGTTAATATTTTTGAATCCAAACTTAGGGATACGGCGGAACAGTGGCATTTGACCTCCTTCAAATCCTCTTTTTTGTTTATATCCGGATCTTGATTTTGCCCCTTTATGTCCACGGGTAGAAGTACCACCTTTACCGGAGCCTTCTCCACGCCCGATTCTTTTACGTCTCTTTATTGACCCTTCTGCCGGTTTCAAGTTACTTAAATCCATCGTATATTATTTTTCTTTGATTCTAAAACTAAATTTCTTCCACTTTAACGAGGTGTTTCACCTTGTTCACCATTCCCATCACTTGCGGAGTAGCCACCAATTCATTTGTTTGGTGCATCCTGCGCAAACCCAAGGCATCGAGTGTTCTCTTTTGTCTAAGAGTTTGACCGATACGGCTTTTGACTTGTGTTACTCTAATTTTTTTCATTGTCATTCGCTTTTCTTATAGAGGTTTACTAACCATTAAAAACTTTGTCCAAATCAATTCCTCTCATCCGGGCAACCGTTTTGGGGTCACGCAACTTGATCAAGGCATCAAAAGTAGCTTTGACCACATTGTGAGGATTGGATGAGCCTTTGGATTTAGCCAATACATCCTGCACACCAACGCTCTCCAATACAGCACGCATAGCCCCTCCGGCAATCACACCGGTACCGGGAGAAGCCGGTTTGATGAGTACACGGGCACCGCCAAACTTTCCGGTAGTCTCATGAGGGAGAGTTCCGTTCAGCACAGGGATACGGATGAGATTTTTCTTCGCATCATCGATTCCTTTTGCTACTGCTGCCGCCACTTCATGAGCTTTGCCCAATCCATGACCGACCACTCCGTCCTCATTACCTACTACAACGATAGCCGAGAAGCTGAAAGTTCTACCACCTTTGGTAACTTTGGTTACACGATTAATAGCAACCAAACGGTCTTTTACCTCTACTTCACTTGATTTAACTCTATGTATCTGTACGTTTCTCATAATTCCCTAAAATTTTAAACCTTTCTCACGAGCACCTTCGGCAACCGCTTTCACTCTGCCATGATAAAGATAACCGTTTCTATCAAAGACTACTTCATTAATGCCACCGGCCAAAGCTCTTTCAGCAATCAATTGACCGATTTTTTTGGCGGTTTCAATTTTCGTAAGTTTCTCCGCAGCACTTTCTTTTTCAAGAGAAGAGGCGGCAAACAGTGTTTTTCCGGCGACATCATCAATCAATTGAGCATAAATCTCCTTATTGCTTCTAAAAACAGTCAAACGGGGTCTGGTCGGCGTACCGCTAATTTTTTTGCGGATACGCATTTTCACCTTTTTCCTTTTATATAATTCTTTTTTGCTAGCCATTATAGTATTATTTGAAATTCAATTATTATTCTGCAGTTTTACCGGCTTTCTTACGCAATTCTTCACCTCTAAATCGAATACCTTTACCCTTATACGGTTCGGGCGGTCTGAGCGAACGAATCTTTGCTGCCACTTGTCCCAACAATTGTTTATCATGGGATGTAAGTGTAATAACAGGATTTTTCCTTTTTTCAGTAACGGCTTCAACCTTCACTTCATCCGGAACGACAAACATCACATTGTGAGAAAATCCGAGAGACATTTCCAATACTTGACCTTTACTTTCAGCCTTGTATCCTACACCTACGACCTCCTGAACAACAGTAAATCCCTCCGATACTCCCTGTACCATATTGGCAATAAGGGAGCGATACAAACCATGCTTGGAACGATGATCCGGGGAATCCGAAGCACGTTGCAAGCTAATCTGGCCTTCTTCGATATTTACCGTGATAGCCGGGTCAACCTTTTGGGTCAACTCTCCAAGTTTACCTTTTACGGTAACTACATTATCCTCCGAGAGACTGACGTCAACCCCGGCAGGTATATTTATGGGTAACTTTCCTATCCTTGACATAATTCTTTCTCTTTTAACTTATAAAACAAAGGACTTCACCTCCGATATTTTTCCGTTTAGCTTCTTTTCCGGTCATAACACCTTGTGAAGTAGAAATAATGGCGATACCGAGACCATTAAGTACACGCGGCATCTTCTCTGCACTGGTGTAACGCCTCAATCCGGGCGTACTCACCCGTTTGAGGGAAGTAATAGCAGACAATTTTGTTTTCGGATCATACTTCAAAGCTATTTTGATAAGCCTGTTTTCATCATCGAATTTATAGCTTAATATATATCCTTGATCGAATAAAATTTTGGTAATATTCTTCTTCATATTAGAAGTAGGAACCTCAACAATTCTATGTCTTGCTTGAATTGCGTTCCGTATTCTTGTCAAATAATCAGCAATGGGATCTGTATGCATAACTTTTACTATTTCTTTTATTTACCAACTAGCTTTCTTAACACCGGGAATTAGACCTTTTAAGGCTAATTGTCTAAATTCTATACGTGAAATTCCGAATTGACGAATATACCCCTTGGGACGTCCGGATATACTGCATCTGTTGTGCAGACGAACGGGAGAGGCATTCTTGGGGATACGTTGCAAACCTTCATAATCACCCTTTGCCAATAACTCCGCACGCTTTTTGGCGTATTTTGCTACCATTCGACGTCTCTTTACCTCACGGGCTTTCATTGATTCTTTAGCCATAATTTTTACTTATTTTTATTTTTAAACGGAAAACCAAATTCTTTTAACAGTTCGTATGCCTCTTCGTCAGTCCTGGCAGTCGTAACTATGGTAATGTCCATACCGTTGATATGAGAAACTTTGTCAAGTTCAATTTCAGTAAAAATAATTTGTTCGGTGATACCGAAAGAATAATTGCCTCTTCCGTCAAACCCCTTTTCACTGACACCTTGGAAGTCGCGTACACGCGGCAAAGAGATGGAAATCAAACGGTCCAAAAACTCCCACATACGTTCCCTTCTCAAGGTAACGCGCACACCGATTGGCATTTTTTTCCGTAATTTAAAATTGGAAACATCCTTCTTGGATACCGTTGGGACGGCACGTTGTCCGGCAATCTTGGTCATTTCAGCAATACCGAGATCAATCAACTTCTTATCGGCGATAGCAGCACCGATACCTTGATTCAAGGCAATTTTTACAATCCGCGGCACCTGCATTGGCGAAGAATAATTAAACTTCTTAGTCAAAGCGGGAACGACCTCTTCACGATATTTTTTTTCTAATCTGGGAATATATCTCATTACTTAATAACCTCCTTACTTTTAATTGAAAAACGAACTAACTTCCCGGTTTTTTCATCTCTAACCCTTCCAACACGCGTCGGTTTTCCGGAATTATCAACCAGCATCAAATTTGAAATATGAACAGGAGCTTCCTTTCTGATAATTCCACCATCCGGATACTGAGCATTCGGTTTAGTGTGTTTTGAAATGATATTTACACCTTCGACCAGAGCCCGGTACGAATCGTAATTCACCTCCAAAACGCGTCCTTTTTTACCTTTATCATTACCGGCCAAAACAACGACCGTATCATTCTTTTTTATGTGAATTTTTTTTCGCATAACACTATCCTTTAAAGCACTTCCGGTGCAAGTGAAACAATCTTCATATAATCCAATTCGCGAAGCTCTCTGGCAACGGGTCCAAAGATACGGGTGCCAATCATTTCGCCGGCATTGTTGAGAAGAACGATAGCATTATCGTCGAAACGGATGTACGAGCCATCCGGTCTTCTCTTTTCCTTTTTCGTCCTGACAACTACCGCCTTGGTAACAGTCCCTTTCTTGATGTTACCACTGGGGATAGCGCTTTTGATAGTCACGACAACTCTGTCTCCAAGGCTTGCATATCTCCTTTTCGTACCGCCGAGCACACGAATAACGAGCGCCTCCTTAGCTCCGCTATTATCAGCAATCTTAACTCTAGATTCTTGTTGTATCATAACTATTTAACTCTTTCTATTATTTCTACCAATCTCCAGTTCTTTCTTTTGCTCAAAGGTCTTGTTTCAACGATGCGTACGGTATCTCCTATATTGCAGTCGTTCTTTTCATCATGAGCAATAAATTTTGTAGTCTTAGTAACAAACTTTCCGTAGATACGGTGTTTCACACGTCTTTCGACTTTCACAACGATAGACTTGTCCATTTTGTTACTAACTACGAGACCTACTCTCTCTTTTCTTAAATTTCTGGATGTCATTATACTAACTTTTTTGTTCTTCAAGTTCTCTTCTTCTCAGCTCTGTATGAATACGGGCAATCGTTTTTTTCAAATCCTTCATCTGATTATTGTTTTCTACAGGAGAAATCGCATTGTTCAGACGAAGATTAACCAATTGCTCTTGCATAGCACCTAACCTTTCGTTCAATTCAGGAGTTGAAAGCTCTCTAATCACTTCATTTTTCATACCCACAAGATTTAATTTTCAACATAATCTCTTCTAACAACCGTCTTTGTTTTGACCGGCAATTTTTGGGCAGCCAGACGCAGAGCCTCCTTGGCAACATCCCACGGCACACCGTCCAATTCAAACAAAATTCTCCCGGGTGTAACCCTGGCAACGAAAAGTTCAGGAGCACCTTTACCTTTACCCATTCTAACCTCAGCCGGTTTTTTCGTAAGGGGTTTGTCAGGGAAAATCATAATCCATAATTTCCCTTGTCTCTTCATATACCGGGTAGCAGCCTGACGGGCAGCCTCAATCTGTCTCCCTGTTATAAAACTTTTTTCAAGGGTTTTCAGTGCGAAAGAACCGAAAGCAATCTGATGCCCGCGCTGAGCATTTCCTTTCATTCTTCCTTTTTGCTGTTTCCTATATTTTACCTTCTTGGGTTGTAACATTGTTGCAATTTTTTAATGGTTCGAACTATCTTCTTCTACCCCCTTTACGGAACGGTTTTTTGTTATCTCTTTTTTCGGAACGCACTTCTAATGTCGGATCAAATTTGCCATATACGAGACCTTTAAAGATCCATACCTTGATACCGATACGTCCATAGGTCGTATGAGCCTCTACAAGTGCATAGTCAATATTAGCACGCAATGTATGCAAAGGAACCCTGCCATCTTTGTATATTTCGCTACGTGCCATCTCAGCACCACCGATACGACCGGAGATTTGAACCTTGATACCTTCCGCACCCACTCTCATGGTACCGGAAATAGCAGTACGAATGGCTCTACGGAACGAAATTCTTCCTTCAATTTGCCGTGCAATAGTACTGGCGACAATAGTTGCATCGAGTTCCGGTCTTTTAATTTCATTGATGTTTATTTGCACCTCCTTTTTCGTAAGACCTTTCAACTCTTTTTTGAGTTTATCTACTTCGCTTCCACCTTTCCCAATAATCAGTCCCGGGCGGGCAGCAAAGATAGAGACGGTAACCAACTTGAGGGTACGCTCTATTACAATCTTCGAAATACCGGCTTTTCCAAGACGGGCACTCAAATATTCGCGCAATTTACTATCTTCAAGAATCTTATCACCATAATTTTTACCTCCATACCATACGGAGTCCCAACCACGTGTGATTCCTAACCTTAAACCTATCGGATTTGTTTTTTGTCCCATTAACTAATATATTTCAGATTCTTAAATATTATTCTACTTCATCAACTACTAAGGTAATATGGCTTGAACGTTTTCTGATTCGATGTGCTCTTCCTTGAGGAGCCGGCTGAATACGTTTCAACACACGACCACCGTTAACAAAAATTTCTTTAATGTATAATTGAGTCTCATCAGCTCTTTTACCTTCATTCTTTTGTTCCCAATTAGCCATGGCAGACAAGAGAAGTTTGTATATAGGTCCTGCAGATTTATTCGGAGTGTGTTTTAGTACATGCAGAGCGTGTTCAACGTTCATTCCTCTAACCAAATCAGCAACTAAACGGGCTTTCCGCGGAGAAACCATATACCGGTTCAATTTAGCAAAAGCAACCTTTTTTTGCGCCTCTTTCCTTTCTTGAGCTTTGAGATGTTTTCTAGCACTCATTTTAATATGTATTTATAATTAATACTATCTTTTATCTTTTTTACCGGAACTATGACCTCTATAAGTTCTGGTAGGAGAGAACTCTCCGAGTTTATGTCCTACCATATTTTCCGTAACATAAACGGGAATAAACTTCCTGCCATTATGAACCGCAATGGTTTGTCCGACGAAATCAGGTGTAATCATAGAAGCCCGGGACCAAGTCTTAATGACGGTCTTCTTCTTTGCTTCTATGTTAGCAAGCACCTTTCTTTCAAGTTTATAATGTACGTAGGGTCCTTTTTTAAGCGATCTTGCCATAATAATTATTTTTTCCTTCTTTCAATAATATATTTATTCGACTCTTTCTTCTTCGCCCGGGTTTTGTACCCTTTAGCAGGTAGTCCCTTACGCGAACGCGGATGACCTCCGGAAGCACGACCTTCACCACCACCCATCGGGTGATCTACAGGGTTCATAACTACACCCCGTACACGAGGACGGCGACCTAACCAGCGGGAGCGTCCGGCTTTCCCGGAGACCTCAAGACTGTGGTCAGGATTGGAAACAGAACCAATAGTAGCACGACAGCTTTGCAAAATCAAACGGGTTTCACCCGAAGAAAGCTTTATGACAGCATACTTTCCTTCACGTGCAACCAGTTGCGCGGAAGTACCTGCACTACGAGTCAGTTTGGCACCCTGACCGGGACGCAGTTCAATGTTGTGAATGACCGTACCAAAAGGGATTTCACTAAGATAGAGACAATTTCCAAGATCCGGAGCAACACCTTTTCCTGAGATTACCTGTTGTCCAACCTTAATACCTTTGGGCGCAATAATGTATGATTTTTCTCCATCAACATAATGCAGAAGAGCTATTCGCGCGGTCCTGTTGGGATCATACTCAATAGATTTCACCACCGCAGGAATTCCCTCCTTATCACGCTTAAAATCAATGATTCTATATTTTCTCTTATGCCCACCGCCTCTGTAACGGGTGGTCATTTTCCCTTCGTTATTTCTACCTCCGGTCTTTTTCGCCGGTGCCAACAAACTCTTTTCCGGAACGGAAGTGGTTATCTCTTCAAAATCACTTACCAATTTAAAGCGTTGACCGGGGGTCGTAGGTTTATATTTTTTCAGTGCCATGACTCAATTTTAAATGTTACTATAAAAATCAATTTCTTGTCCTTCCGCCAAGGTAACAATGGCTTTTTTATAAGCTTTGGTTCTACCTTTTTGAATGCTGGATTTGGTATATCTAACTTTATTCCTTCCGGGATAATTCATCGTATTGACAGAAAGAATATCAATGTTATAAAGAGACTCCAAAGCTTTTTTTATTTCAATCTTATTTGCTTTTTTATCAACGATAAAAGCGTACTGATTGAGCTTTTCTCCTTTTTCAGTCATTTTTTCCGTAACAACCGGCTTAATAATTATATTCATCCTTATTAGTTTTTAGCAGTATGAATCTTTTCGATTATTTCAAAAGAAGGTTCGGTAACCAGAATATGATTAGCATTGAGCAAATCATAGGTATTGATAGTTTCCGCCTTCAACAATTGAACTCCGGGAATATTTCTCAAAGAGAGATAAACATTATTATCAACAGCATCTGTAATCAGCAAAACCTTTTTCCCCTGCAGGTTAAAGTTTTTGATTACTTCCAAGAAGTTTTTCGTTTTTGGTTTTTCAAAAGAGAAAGCTTCTATTGCCGTAACCGCATTTTCCGAAAGTTTATAAGAGAAAGCAGACATTCTGGCTAATCTCTTAACTCTTTTATTAACCTTCAAACGATATTCGTGAGGATGTGGACCAAAGACCCTGCCACCACCACGGAACAAAGGATTCTTTATATCCCCGGCACGGGCTGTACCGGTACCCTTTTGCTTTTTGAGTTTTCGGGTACTACCGGCAACCATACTTCGTTCCTTAGAGCTATGTGTTCCTTGTCTTTTATTAGCTTGTATCTGTTTCACATCCAGATAGATAGCATGATCATTAGGTTCAATCCCAAATACCTCTTTATCGAGCGTAATCTTTTTTCCGGATTCCTTACCTTTAATGTTATATACTGTTAACTCCATCTTTCTATTTTTACAATTGAACCATTCGGACCGGGCACAGATCCTTTAACAACAATAATATTCTTTTCGGGAAATATTTGCATAATTTGGAGGTTCAAGACTTTCACCTTATGTCCACCCGTTCTACCGGCCATTCTCATGCCTTTGAAGACTCTGGACGGATCTGATGAAGCGCCTATTGAACCCGGAGCTCTCAAACGATTGTGTTGTCCGTGGGTAGCATCATTGACTCCCCTGAAATTATATCTTTTGACTACTCCTTGAAAGCCTTTACCTTTGGCTTTGGAAGAAATATCCACATATTCACCAACGGTAAATTCTTCAACACTAACAATATCTCCAAACTTCTTTTTGTGACCTTCTTCAAAACGGGTAAATTCAAGAAGAATTTTTTTCGGTTTAACACCCGCTTTCTTGAAATGTCCTTCTAAAGCTTTATTCGTATGTTTATCTTTTCTCTCACCATAAGCAAGCTGAATAGCCTCGTAGCCATCCACTTCCTTAGTTCTAACTTGTGTTACCACACAAGGACCGGCTTCTATGACCGTAACGGGAATATTCTTTCCCGACTCGTCATATATGCTCGTCATTCCTATTTTTTTTCCTATCAATCCAGACATGTCTATGCTATTTTCTTGTTGATGATAACTACACTTTAATTTCAACCTCTACCCCGCTCGGCAATTCAAGCTTCATCAAAGCATCAATAGTTTTGGTAGAGCTGCTGTATATGTCAATTAACCGGCTGTATGAACTGAGCTCAAACTGTTCGCGTGACTCTTTGTTCACGAAAGTTGAACGGTTAACTGTAATAATTCGTTTTTTAGTAGGTAAAGGGATAGGACCGGTAACCACAGCTCCGGTACTTCTTACCGTCTTAACAATCTTTTCACTTGACTTGTCAATCAAGTTATGATCGTAGGATTTCAACTTTATTCTGATCTTTTGACTCACTTTTCAATAATTTTTTTTAAACTATAGTGAATAACCTTTTACTTTCTTGATTATATCTTCTTTAATATCTTCCGGTACCGGTGCGTAATGCGAAAACTCAAGACTGGAATTTCCCCTTCCGGAAGTCAAGGAACGCAACCTGGTAACGTAGCCAAACATTTCAGCCAGCGGAACTTTACAGGAAATAACCTGCATACCGTTCTTGACGCTGACATTTTCAATAATGGCTCTTCTCCTGTTAAGGTCTCCGGTAACTTCACCCAAATATTCATCCGGCAAAATAACCTCGAGAGCCATAATAGGTTCGAGTAAAACAGGTTTTGCTTTGGGAGCAGCATGACGGAAAGCCATCGCAGCACAAGACTCAAAAGACAGATTATCACTATCCACAGGGTGGAAGGAACCATCTATCAAGCGAACTTTAAGACTTTCGAACGGAAATCCCAAAATAACGCCGTTTTTCATTGCATTCTCAAATCCCTTTTTGACCGCAGGAATAAATTCGCGGGGGATATTCCCACCTTTGACCTCATCAACAAAATCGACTCCTTCAAAACCTTCGGCAGCAGGAGATATTTCCACAATAATGTCGGCGTATTTTCCACGTCCTCCGGTTTGTTTTTTGTACACTTCACGGTGTTGAACAGAACCTGTAATAGCTTCCTTATAAGCAACGGAAGGCTGTCCTTTGTTCACCTCCACATTAAACTCACGGTGAAGTCTATCAACTATAATATCCAAATGCAATTCTCCCATACCACTAATCACGTTCTGCCCTGTGGCTTCGTCGTAGGTAACGGAGAAGGTGGGGTCTTCCTCCATCAATTTTTGGAGAGCAACGCCCAGTTTATCAATATCATCTTTTTTCTTCGGTTCGATTGCCAGACGGATAACCGGTTCCGGAAATGAAATACTCTCCAACAAGATCGGAGATTTAACATCTGCAAGTGTATCACCGGTACGTATTTTCTTAAATCCGACCGCAGCTGCAATATCTCCGGCTTCAACGCGTGTCAAAGCTTTACGTTTATTGGCATGCATCTGCATGAGCTTCATAATACGCTCTTTTTTACCGGTGTTAACGTTCAACACCGTATCCCCTACATTAAGGGCACCGGAATAGACTCTAAAAAAGGCTAATTTTCCGGCATAGGGGTCATTGGCAATCTTAAAAGCCAGAGCAGAGAAAGGTTCTTTGGCATCAGCTTTCCTCACTTCTTCCTTTTCGGTGTACGGGTTAATCCCTTTCATATCGTCCACATCTACCGGAGAAGGTAAATACTCGACAACGGCATCCAAGAGCAATTGTACACCTTTATTCTGCAAAGCAGTACCACACAATACCGGGACAATACGGTTTTCGAGGGTGGCTTTACGTATCTGGGACATCATTTCCTCAGCAGTAATGGAGTTGTGATCTTCCATAAATTTCTCAAAGAGTTCTTCGTCCTCTTCCGCTGTACCTTCTACCAAAGCCGTTCTGTATTCATCAACGATGTCCAGCATATCTTCGGGAATAGGAATTTCGTGATACACTTTACCCATATCCGTTTCTTCCCATTCGTATCCGACATTCTTAATAAGATCAACTACGCCGTTAAAGTCCTCTTCTTCCCCGATAGGGAGTTGAATAGGAATAGCAGTCGCTCCGAGTCTATCTTTGATTTCGTCGAGCACCTTGTAGAAGTCGGCCCCCGTTCGATCCATCTTGTTAACAAAAGCTAGACGCGGCACTTTATATTTATCAGCTTGTCGCCAGACCGTCTCAGATTGAGGTTCCACGCCTCCAACGGCACAGAAAACAGCAACAGCTCCATCCAACACCCGCAAAGAGCGTTCTACCTCAACCGTAAAATCAACGTGTCCCGGGGTATCAATGATGTTGATACGATACTCATCGTTATTGAGTCCCCAAAAAACGGTAGTAGCAGCTGATGTGATTGTAATCCCCCGCTCTTGTTCCTGCACCATCCAATCCATCGTAGCATTGCCGTGGTGAACTTCGCCGATTTTGTGGCTAATTCCGGCATAATACAAGATACGCTCGGTAACTGTTGTCTTACCGGCGTCAATATGGGCCATTATCCCGATATTTCTTGTATATTTCAAATCAATTGCCATCTTCTTCTACTGCTATTACTTCAATTTGTATTAAAATCTAAAATGAGAGAATGCCTTGTTGGCATCAGCCATTCTATGAATTTCTTCTTTTCTTTTGTAAGCAGCTCCTTCCTCTTTGAAAGCAGCGATAATCTCAGCGGCTAAATTTTTTGCCATGGATTTATCATTTCGCTTACGGGCGGCTTTGATCAGCCCTTTCATTGCGATTGATTCTTTTCTTTCAACGCGGATTTCCATAGGAATCTGAAAAGTTGCTCCACCGATACGGCGACTTCTCACCTCTACCTGCGGAGTAACGTTATGCAAAGCCTTTTTCCAAATATCCAAACCGGAAAGTTCGGAGCTATCCTTCATTTTTTCGGACACGATGTCTATCGCATCGTAGAAAATATTGTACGCCAAATTTTTCTTCCCTCTCAACATGATGTTGTTCACAAAGCGAGTTACCAATACATCATTGTATTTGGGATCCGGTAAAATGATTCGTGCTTTTGGTTTTCTTTTTCTCATCTCAGCATCTATATTATATGGAAACTAAATTATTTTTTGGGTCGTTTAGCCCCGTATTTGGAGCGTCTTTGTTTTCTTCCTTCCACTCCGGTAGTATCCAAGGCTCCGCGAATGACATGATAACGAACTCCGGGCAAATCTTTTACTCTACCACCTCTGATTAATACAATAGAGTGTTCTTGCAAGTTATGCCCTTCTCCCGGAATATAGGCATTCACTTCTTTCCCGTTGGTCAAGCGAACCCTGGCAACTTTTCGCATCGCAGAATTCGGTTTCTTCGGCGTCGTGGTATATACTCTAACACACACCCCTCTTCTTTGCGGGGATGAATCCAAAGCCGGAGACTTACTCTTATAGACGAGCTTTTTCCTTCCTTTTCTTACTAATTGTTGTATTGTAGGCATATATTTCCTTTTATTTCAATTTATAAACACACAATAACCCCATTTTTGGGGGCTGCAAAAGTAGTAAAAATTTGATATATACAAATTTTTATTTACTTTTTATAATTTTATTTTCAGGGGATACGATAAATGCAGGTAGGACTATCTTCCAAATGGAAAGACAACGGCATGACCGGCTGCCTGAAAGACTCCCGGCTGAAACCTATAACTGCCTACATTTATCAGGTTTCCTCTATTTTTTTACTAACACTTTATGAACTCTAAACCGGGCGCAAAATTACACAATATTTTCAATATGCAAATTTTTTTTCGTTTTTTGTTAAAGAAAGTAAAAAAAAACTTATTCGCCGTACATTCTATTATAGTATTGTTGATATTCTCCACTGGTAACCTCATCCAACCAATCCTGATGGCTCAGATACCAATCTATGGTCTGCGACAATCCTTTTGCAAAAGTCATTTTGGGTTTCCAACCCAATTCATTTTTTAATTTTGAAGAATCGATTGCGTACCTTAAATCGTGTCCCGCCCTGTCTTTTACGAAGGTAATTAATCGAGCGGAACTGCCTTCTTCCCGTTGCAATTTTTGATCCATCATTTTGCAAAGCAATTGAATTAAGTCTAAATTTGTCCATTCGTTGTTACCACCGATATTATATGTCTCCCCAATTTTCCCATGGTGAAAAATGATATCAATCGCATCCGCATGATCCTCTACATAGAGCCAATCCCGGACATTCTCCCCTTTTCCATACACGGGAAGAGGTTTATTATTTTTTATATTATTGATAAACAGGGGTATCAACTTCTCAGGAAATTGGTAAGGTCCGTAATTGTTGGAACAATTGCTTATTTGGACAGGCAGTCCATAAGTATCAAAATAGGCTCTCACAAGGTGGTCAGCTCCGGCTTTGGAAGCAGAATACGGACTATGAGGAGCATACGGAGTAGTTTCCGTAAAAAAACCGGACTTGCCTAATGATCCATACACTTCATCCGTAGAAATATGATAAAACTTCTTCCCTTGATAATCCTGCCAGGAAGATTTTGCAGCATTCAACAGGTTCACAGTTCCCACAATATTGGTCATAATAAAGTCCATTGGATTGCGAATAGACCGGTCCACATGAGACTCCGCCGCCAAATGTATCACCCCGTCAAAATGATATTTCTCAAACAGACGAAAAACAGCTTCTGTATCGGTAATATCCCCTTTTTCGAAAATATAATTAGGTTTCTTTTCAATATCTTTCAAATTATTCAAATTCCCTGCATACGTAAGCGCATCAAAATTCACGATACGATATGAGGGATATGTATTGACA
>WFZU01000017.1 GCA_015489405.1 Bacteroidales bacterium | reverse complement strand
GTTAAAACCTCAGTAGCCTCATTCGTCCCCCCCATCGAAACCTTATTAGAGCTTGTCTATAATGTCCGGCTTCTGCGTTACGCTCGTTCTGAAACCGTTCGTTTCGGCAAGCTCAACGCATCGCATTGACGTGAGTCAACTCCTTTGCTTTCAGAACTTCACAAGCCTTGTTATTGAACATTCTAGCCTATACTCCCGACTTTATGGACAAGCACTATCTATAAATAAAACTACTCAATATAGTATAATTGACTGATTTTGCGTTTGTTGCAAAAAATAATGAAATCAATATTATGCAACACTGTGTGATAACAACAATACTCGAACAAAAAGATAAAATTTTTAACGAATATTATTGATAAGATACTGATATTTGCATTGAGCCACAAAGTAGCTAAGAAAAAATAATCCGTCAATTATCTGAGTCCCTGACACATAAGGGGAAGGCAGTATTTATAACCTTTTTGACCGGAACGCGTTGAATCTTTGCGTTCAGGCATTTCGTTATTTAAAAAAGGTATCCCATCGTAACATATCCGGCATTATTGCCATCTTGTTTGTTCCGGGCAAAGCCGTAGTCTAATCCTAAAATAAAATTACGGTTCCAAATGAAATGGACGCTGCAACCGTAGGAAACGTGCCAAGGGGTCCCGGGTGACTCATTGAAATATATGGTGCGCCCGGCTTCGGGTACCTTTGACAAATCCAAGGGGATATTCCGGGTAATTATTCCGGCATCCATAAAGGGACTGATGCCGATAATAAAATCCTGACGCAGGAAGCGGAATTGAAGAAATTCATAGCGAAGTTCGATATTTCCATATAAAATAGCATCTCCGACGGCACGACTTCTGCGGATACCGCGAACCGACTTGGCACCTCCGATGACATCAAAAGAGGTTGCATTGGAAAAAGAGCTGATAATCACCGGTTGGAAAAAGAAAGGCGTATGTCCGGCGAGGGTGGATTGATAGCTGATGCGGCTTGCGAGTACCAGCTTTTTCCGGTAGAGGGGCAAATAATTGCGAAAAGTCATTGCCAACTTGGTAAAATCAAAATTTCCCCCGAAGGGGCTGGATAATATGATGGCTTCCGCCCAAATTCCTTTTTTCGGACTGGCTTCTTCGTCACGTGTGTCATAGATAAGTCCGGCTTTGAAAAACGGAATATCGCCGCCGTTTTTTTCATTTGCGGGAATCAATCCCCATTGCACATACTTGTCATACAAGCCGTCAACGTCCGGCAATTTGTTTTCTTCTTTTTTCCCTTTGTTGATTTTTTCGATATCCAAGGGACCGAGCTTATAATGGTAGTATCCGGCGCCGCCCAGCCAACGTATATGAACGTCTGCAAAATGCCCTTGAATATCGACAAAACTGCGGAAAAGTTTGCGGTCAAAGTGGTAGAAGAGGCGACTTTGGTAGTCCGGGCTGTCCACGTCTTCAAATTCCCGGTGAAAAACCGATTGAAAACCGTTGAAACCGTAGAAATCATAGCGCTTCTCCGTCAAATAACTGATGTCTGCTGTCAGTCGTAAGCCCCGGGGTAACAAATATTTGGAATCAAAAAACAATTGTTTTACGCCACTTCCTTTCGTAGATTCCGAATATTCCATATACAGGCTATAGTTGTAATCGGGATACCGGAAGCCTTTTTTACCGTGGTCGAAAAGATTTGCCATAGCTCCTATTTGCATTCCGATATCCGAATTGAAACCCAACATCGGCGAGAGACTTAAATGATAGCGTCCCCGGCAAGTGCTATCCGGAGTCGATTGTGCCCGGAGAAATAAGCCGGAAAGCAGAAAAAAAAGAGAAAAGGCTAATATTCTGTGCATAACATTATTTGGTTGATTCGACAAGGTGAACAATCCACATCGCAAGGGCGGAGACAGCAAAGGAGCCTACGGCAAAATCCGGATTGACCAAGCCCAAGACAGGCAATAGCAACACATAGATTAATCCGGAAGCAAAACTCCACAACACGGCTCGCGAACTGACTTTCCAATGAAAAGCAGCCAAGACAGCCGGCAAAATTACGAAGCCCAACGATGAAATAAACATTAAAACCCTTACAATATCCCTGAAAAAATAAGCTAATCCCATTCCGCCAAAGGCGATAATGACGATAAACATTTTCGTATTTCGATGCAGGTTTTTTTCTTTCTCCGCACCGGGAACGGATTTGAAGGAGACAAAATAATCTTTGGCTATCGTAGAAGCCAGGACAAATATCACGGTGTCCGCAGAACTCATAATGGCTGCAAACAAGATGACCAATCCCAAGCCGCTCCACCGCTCCGGCAATAAATAAGACAAGCCGGCAGCGAAAGCCTCATTGCCGCTAATATCCGGTATGTTTTTCAAGGCTGTCAGCCCGATGATGCTAATCAAAAAACCCGAGAAGACAATCAGGACGGCAGACCAACGCAAGCCTTTCCGGACGACTTTGTCATTGCGGGCAGCATATACGCGCTGCCAATATTCGGGAGAAATGAAGACCACCGTCATCCCGTAGAAGATAAAAGCAAGTGTCATGAAAGGATTGAACCGGCTGAAATCCAACAATTCCGCCTCTATTCCCGTATTTTCCCGCAGGGATAAAACGCCCACCAGCATAAACAGGACAAACAGCACCAAATATTGAAAAATATCCGTCTTTACGACACTCTGAAAGCCGCCGGCAACAAGATAGACCGTGATGATTGTGCCCGAAAAGAGCAGCGCATATTCATAAGACATTCCGCTGATATGCGAAAGGATGGTGCTGCCGGCAATAAATTGATTGAGCAAGATGCCGATATACACCACAAACAATATGGCAGAGGCAAAGCCGCCGGTCATTTTTCCGAATTTTTCGTAAAGCAAATCGGAAAGTGTCAGATATTTTTTTTGTTCGCTATGCCGGCGAAGCCGGAGTGCATACGGGATAAAAAGAAGAAACCCGATGGCTGTCCCTCCATACACCGAAAGAGCCGAAATGCCGAATTTATATACGAAAGCGGAGTAGGCGACAATAGCCGCTCCGCCGATATAACTTGCTACGCCCGAGAACACGAATCCTGCCATCCCCATCTTGCGTCCCGCAATGAGATAGTCGGTGTCCGTCTGTTTGTGCGAAGCGAATATTCCGATTAACAAGGTCGCCACCGCATATCCGGAGAGTACGATGATGCTAATAACTTCCGGATTCATAACCGGGGTTTATGTGGGGTGGAAGATTTCAGCAGTTTCATCACCTCGACCACTTCAAAGACCGTGAAACCGATATACAGTATGAAAAAACTAATCACGAAAGGAATAGCATCTTGGCGGTTGAAGTAAATATACAAGCCCAAAGAAACCATTAAAATAAAGAGTTTCAGGACGGTAAGCAACATAAAATTATTGGAAAAGACCGCCGGACGCCTGCGAATGCTTTTTGCCAGCACGGAATAAATGCCCAAGGAAGAAAGGTAAAAAAACAAGAGCAGAAAAGGAAATGCCGGGCTTTGGTATTTCGTAGGAATAAGCCAAAATACGAGCGCCGACAAGGCTGAAATCAAAAGGGTAAATAGACTTAATTTTCTAAAAAATAAACGTATCTCCATTCGCAAACTTTATTTTTCCGCAATCTTTTTACTTTTTCAACAAGTCCCGGACGACCAGATAGATAGCCACGATCACCCCGAGAAATGAGAAACTAATGATAAAAACCGGATATTTCCACTGTAAATACTTATCCAAACGATAGCCTCCGTACACGAAAAGCAAGATGATGACAATCATCTGTGTCGCCATTCCCGAATATTTTCCATATCGCCGGAAAGGCTGTTTGGAGGGACTGCCCATTATTTATTTTGTTTTTGCAGCCCGTTGGTCATATCACAAGTGCCGGTAAACAGGGAGCCTGCTTCGATTTCCAACTGTCCGGTCTTGACATCCCCCGTGATTCTGGAACTTTTGGTGAAAGAAGAGAGCCCTTCGACTTTCAATTCTCCTTCCATCTCTCCGGAGATGTCAATATTTTTGCAGAATATCTTCCCTTTGACCTTTCCCGTTTTCCCGATGACCACTTTCTCTTCCGATTCTATGGTGCCTACCAGTTCGCCGTCCAGACGCAAACTACCTTTTGTCTTGATGTCGCCGACGATGACCGTACCGCTGGCGATGGTGTTGGGTCGAAGATCCGCATTATTGTCTCTTGCCATATTGTTATCTTTTTTTGAACCAAACATGATTATTTTTTCTTCAAATAATATTTTTTGAAAAAAGCCATATATTTCTTCGTATCCTTATCTTTGTAAAATACCGGATAGTTCTTTTGTCCGATGACGAAAAAGTCGTAACTCCCGCTTTTCAACATAGACAAGACATAATCGTCGTGTTTCAACTCCGCATAATAGAGCATCGCTTTCTGCATACTCGAAAAACTGCCTACAATCAAGAAGTGTGTCTTTTTGTTCAACATAATGTTGGATACCGTAAGATGGTCTGTTTTGTGTCCTTTGTTGTTGAAATCCGTGAAACGGGTCTTCAAGGCTTCGATATTGACTTTCTTGCTTTTTTCTCTTACGACCAAGCCAAACATGTGTTTTTCGCGCGGATTGAAATGATAGATGGATAGGTCATATTGTACGCTGTCTTTTTGTCCCGCTACTTTTTTCCGTTTTTTATCTTTGTCCAGATATTGCAACATTTTTTGGACTTTGGGAATGATTTCCTCTCCTTTGTATTTTTGGGTTATGGCAGTCAAATGAACGACCAGACTGTCCCTGGCCAAGGAGTCTTTTTGGAGTTGTGCTTGTGCGAGCGCTTTCAAGAAAGCAAATTTAGCCAGGAGGCTCTTGGGTCCGGTGTATTTGCTCAATGCCTTTTCAGCATTGCTGTTTACGGTAAAGAAATGCCCTTGCATAAAGTGTTCATAGGTTTCCGTATAAAGGTCTTCCAGCACATTCATCTTGTCTTGCAGCTGTTTGTAATACCCGGGGTCTTTGATGATTTTTGCATAGTCGGATTCAGGGAACTCTTTCAATATCAGTGTTTTGTAATATCCGGATTTGTCCGTATTATGTTGGTCGGAATAGATGTTATAGAGTGTGAAATAGACCAAAAGGCGATGTTTGCTATCCGGAAAGCGGGAAATCATTTTTTCGAATGTCTCTACCGTTTTGAGGCTGTCTTCCATTTTTTCCAAATAGATATTGCCCAGGGCATAATAGGCTTCCTCTATCAAGCTGTCCGAGGCGAGCCACTGTTCTTTTTCCAACGGAATGTTTTTGAGATAGTACTCCGGAGACATAGGGTCGGAAGCACCTTTCGGCAGGACAGCGGAAGAATCGTTTTGCGCCAAAGTTCCTTCTTCTTGATTTCGCATTGATTGTTTGTTGGAGATTCTCCAAAAATCTTCCAGAATGCGTTTTCCCCATTTTCTTTGAAATTGTTTTTTCCCTTGGGCTACGGTCTGGTCATTGTAGAAATACCATTTTGCATTCCGTTGGTTGCCTAATGCTCCCAAGCTTTGCAAACCTTCCTCTTTGTCATTTTTAGCCAATTCCTCTTGTTGTTTTTGCTCGGCTAATTGGTCTTCGTAATCTTTGATTTTCCCCTCTATCAGCTTCATCAACTCCTTTTTATCCATTCTTGCCAGGGATTGCAGACTGTCCTGTTCGTGGATGATCATCAGTTGGCTTACCAGTTCGTTCAATGCGGCAGACTTTCGTTTCAAGCCTTCATAATTGGGGTAATCTTTGGGCAAAACTTGCATTGCCGTGTCATAGTATGCTTGCGCCGGCGGATATTCCGCAGCTTTAAAGAAGCGATCTCCGAGTTCGAGACAGGAAGTCGCTTTTTGAAATTTGTTTTTGGTGCTGTTGGCTACCGAGAGGCGGAGATAAGCGATACCCAAGGTATCCTTATGAACACGAAATTCCAATTGCCCGAGGGCATAATAAATCTGGTCGCGGTAATCTTTGTTTTTCTCCTCCCGGAGCAATTTTGTCAATTGCTTTTCCACGTCTTTGATACCGTTTTTCTCAATATCGTAACATTGTGCGCGGTTGATAGCCGCGCGAATAGCCATTTCGTAGGGTGGATTTTTTTTGATGACGCGATTGTACAGGTCGGAGGCTACGGGATAATTTTCTTGTTGTTGATAGAGTTGTGCCAAGATGAACCGGACGCGGGCTTTCAGGTCTTTTTTCATCCGGAATTTCAGGCTTTGGTTGAGCTCATCTATGGCTTGGTCCCATTTTTCTTGGTGCAAATACATATCCGCCAAGTTGAGATGGGTATCCCGTTCTATATTTTTGGGCAGTTTATCTTGTCCTTTAAGGTCTTGCAGCAATTGGGAAAGGGTGGAGGCTGCCTGCCCGTATTTCTCCATCTGGATATAGGTTTTGGCAAGCCACAATGCCGCTTCAAGGCGAATGGGATTTTGGGTGTATTTAGTGATGATAAAATTGAAGGTGCGTTTTGCTTTCCGGTATTCGTGCTTGTAGAAATAGGCTTTCCCTATCAGGAGGTAGCTGTCGTCGATCCATTTCACTTTTTCCTCGTGGTCGAAATACATGGAATGTTGGTCAATATTGAGCGAGGCTTTTTCGATAGCTACATCGGCATACGAATTGATTAAACCGGCATCTTCGGGTTTCCCGTAATTGAAAACATATAAAATTTTGTTATAATTCTCTTTCACGCTTTCCGCCAGTTTCTTTTCCCCTTCGCGCAGCGATTCCCTGCCGTTCCAAAAGAGGTTGTAGTGTCCCGTGAGATTATGAAAAACCCTCCTGGTAAAGGTGTTCTTCTTCGTCGAACACTGCACGAGCACGAGTAACAATACGGTCCACAATAAGACACGCACCGGTTTATCTGTCAGCTTTTTTATATTCATATTTCCTTCTTACTACCTTTTACAAATCTTTGGTAATAACACATTTTTTCTCATATTATTATACTACTCTCCACAAGCTCAAAAGAATAACAACATACCAAACGGCAAAAGTAGGGATTTTTCTCTCGCGGAAGATAGGCAAATCTTATAAATTTTTCTTAAAATAGCGAACAATCTTACGATACAGGTGTTCGCGGTCCAATCCCCTTACATTATGTTCGTGTGTGGGATAGGTGAAATAGTCCAGTTGTTTGCCGTGTTTGATAGCTTCGCGGAGAAACATTTGGCTATGCTGACAGACGACCGTTTGGTCTTGTACGCCGTGAATAATCAGGAGATAATCCGTGATTTTGTCCGCTTTGTTGAGCAGTGAGGATTCTTCAAAGCCTTCGGGATTAGTCTCCGGCGTATCCATATAGCGTTCTCCATACATCACTTCGTAATATTTCCAGTCTATCACCGGACCTCCGGCTACGGCGACTTTGAATACCTCCGGATGCATCAGTTTAAGACGGGTGGTCATAAATCCTCCGTAGCTCCAACCGTCCACTCCGATGCGGGCAGTATCCACAAAAGGCAAGGATTGCAGGTATTCGATACCCTTCATCTGGTCTTTGACCTCTTGGACTCCGCAATGGCGGAAAATAGCTTGTTCGAAGTCCAACCCGCGATTAGCAGAGCCGTGATTGTCAAGGGTAAAGACAACATAACCTTCTTGTGCCAGATAGTTTAAAAAGAGTCCGGCACCTCCCAGCCAAGAGTCGGTAACCAACTGTGCGTGAGGTCCTCCATAGACATAAACGATCACCGGATATTTCTTGGACGGGTCAAAATGAGCCGGTTTTATCAAGCGGGCGTATAAGTCGGCGCCATCATCCGCCTTCAATTTCAACATTTGCATTTCTCCGAGGGAGTAATCTTTCAAGGGGTCTTTGTCTTCCAGCAGCGTCTGTAACAGTTTTCCCGTATTCGTTCTGATTTGATAGACCGATGCCTTTTCCGTATTGCTGTAACGGTCTATAAACAAGGTTTTTGCAGGGTTTAAGCGGACATTGTGCGTCCCGTGTTCTCCGGTCAGCTTGGTGATTTTGCCATCTTTAACGGATACTTTGTAGAGATGACTTTCCAAGGGACTTTCTTTGGTCGCCATGAAATAAGCAAAACGGTCTTTGTCGTCCACGCCAAGGTATTCCGTTACCGCCCATTTGCCCTTTGTCAGTTGCTTTATCAGATGTCCGTCCGTATCATAGAGGTAAAGATGATTCCAGCGGTCTCTTTCGCTGAACCAAATAAATTGATGGGGGTGTTTGTGGAGAAAATACAAAGGGTGTTCCGGTTCTACCCATTTGTCATCTTTCTCTTCAAAGAGGGTCGCTACTTCTTTTCCGGTAGCCACGCTGTATTTTTTCAATTGCAAATGATTTTGATCGCGGTTGAGAATGGCGATATAAAAGAATTTCTCTTCCGGACCCCAGCTTACCGAACAGAGATAGTGGTCTTTGGGAAGTCCCGTGTCAAGATAGACGGTTTTTTTGCTTTGCAAATTATAGATGCCGAGTTGAACTTCCTCGCTGGTCATTCCGTTCATCGGATATTTGATATTCTTTAATTTTGCTACACGGTCAGTGAAATCCACCAAGGGATAATCGGACACCATCCGTTGGTCTTTGTGGTAAAAGGCAATGGAATTGCCTTCCGGAGACCAAAAAATACCTCCGGTAATGCCGAATTCGGAGCGATGAACCGTCTGTCCGCTGATGATATTCGGGTCTTCATCGTCCGTGATGGCAATCTGTTCGCCGTTCACAGCGACGTAAAGGTTGTTGTCTATGGTGTATGCGATATCGTTATTCTGACGGCAAATAGTAATATTCTCTGCGTCTTCCGGGTAGCTGTTTAACACGTCCAACGTCTTTGCGTTCAAATCATATGAGAAAAGCGTATTCCGGAACCGGAAACGGAACGTATGATCATCAGTAAAACGCACGGACGGAAAGCGCTTAATAGTATCAAAGTCCTTGGCAAGCAGCAGCTTCCTCAATGGGTCTATGTCCAGCAAAAGTTGCTTTTTGGAGGCGATGCTTTGGTGGCGTTTCCACAATTGATTTTTTTCAACGTAAGCCAGATATTTGCTCTTTCCCATAAACTGCAATTGGGCAATACGTTGCGGAAAGACACCGGGATTGGCGTAAATAGCGTCCCGGAGTGTCAGTTTTTTCGTTTGCGCTTGAAGTTGGATGGCGATCATGCCTATCAACGCAATATAAAACAGCTTCTTCATCCTTTCTTTATTCTTCATTATTTGCTTTTTTTTGCCGGATACCGGCGAATTTTATAACCCTTATTGACGAACTGCCGGGATGAGCCAATGTATTGTGAAAAATATTTCCCGTACAGCTCCTTTTTCCTTAATGCTGTTGATAGTCGGCTACTTTAATAGTGAGTGGTTTCTTGACAAGTTTTTTCACTTCCCAGGTGGATTTCACTTTTCCTTTTTTGTCTTTGCTTTGGCTGTACATCAACATTCCCGCATCTTCTTTCACTTTTCCGCCGGAGGCTTGGGACATATAGCGGGCAAAAAATTTCCCGTACATTTGGTTCCATTTTACGGGAAAAGAGGGGGCGAAATAGGCTATGGAACTTCCGTCATTGTAGGTGCTTTTGTATTCTTCGGCGCGATATCCGGCAAAGGTTTTGGTGTTGCCCGTTTTGACTACTTTCAATTGATTGGATGTAGCCGCACTCGCTACCATAGCGCCTGCCAAAGCACTGCCGTAGCGTTGAAAAGAAGGGATTGCCTGCATAGATTTTTCGCCGTCTTCTTCGTGAAAGGAGACCATCATGTCTTTGTCGTAGTCCAATACCGTGATATTGCGGTCGTCATCGCCTTCCGCCATTCCGATGATGTTGGAGTTTTTGGAAAAATAGATGCGGTCGGTCTCCGGTTTACTTTTTCCCCGGGTGGATTCGGCGACCAGATACATATCAAAATGGTATTCATCCAAGATATTCGGATCCTTGTTCAACGAACTTACGTAATCGTCAAAATCTTTGTAGGCATCCGGATTTGCTTTGCTGATGCTGTCATAATCTTTTTTCAGTCCTTCCTGCTCCGCAGCATTCCATTTGCTGATGAGCTTGTCCGCTACGGCTTCGGCTCCTTTTTCCGCCATATGGTTGATAATCTTTCCGCCGGCGGTCTCGGCTGCGCGTTTTGCGGCATTTTTCAAGATATTCCCAAACTGCGCTTGGGTCTGAAAACCGGTGAGGAGTATTGCCAAAAGATAAATTAGTTTTTTCATATCTTGTTTTTTTAAGTACTTCAAATTCAGTAAATTACATTCTATTTACGACTTCTATTCCCAAGAGATGCAAGCCTTTTTTGATTGTGTTTGCCGTGAAATGACTTAACAACAGCCGGAAGTCCCGGAGATTGGATTCAGCCTTCAAAATGACGGCATTTTTATCTTGGTAGAATGAATTGAACAGTTTGGTCAAATCGTAGGTGTAGTTGGCAATCATTGCCGGAGAATAGGCATTGGCAGCTGTAGATAAGACTTTCGGGAATGCATACAAATGTTGCAATAATTCCCGCTCCACGGGCAACAGTGTAAGGGCATTGACATCCACCTCTTGCAACATCTTTTCGACCGGTTTTTCCGCTTTGCGAATGAGCGAACGGATACGGGCATAGGTGTATTGAATGAAAGGTCCCGTATTGCCGTTGAAGTCGATAGACTCTTCCGGATTGAATAACATTTTCCGTTTGGGATCTACTTTCAGGATGTAATATTTCAATGCTCCCAGACTGACCTTGTGAAAAAGTTCGTGCCGCTCTGCGGGAGTGAAACTTTCTATTTTTCCGAGGTCTTCGGACATTTGTTTTGCTGTGTCATACATTTTGTCCATCAGATCGTCAGCATCGACGACTGTTCCTTCGCGTGATTTCATTTTGCCGTGCGGCAATTCGACCATTCCATAGGAGAGGTGATAGATAGCGTCTGCCCAGTCTTTGCCGAGCTTTTTCAAAATTTTGGCAAGTACTTCAAAATGATAATTTTGTTCGTTGCCGACGACATACATCAATTTTTGCGGGTGATATTCTTCATATCTTTGTTGGGCGGTGCCCAAATCTTGTGTCATATAAACGGAAGTGCCGTCGCTTCGTAAAAGGATTTTTTCGTCCAGTCCTTCGTCCCGCAGGTCTGCCCACACGCTCCCGTCTTCTTTTTGTACCAACACGCCTTTGCGAAGTCCTTCTTGTACCAGACTTTTTCCTAAGAGATAGGTTTCCGACTCGTAGTAAAATTTATCAAAATCCACTCCCAGACGCTCATAGGTTTCATTAAATCCGGCATAGACCCAGTCGTTCATACGCTTCCATAAGGCTCGCACTTCCGGGTCGCCTTCTTCCCATTGGCGCAACATTTGGCGGGCTTCCTTCATCAGAGGAGCCTCGTTTTTGGCTTTGTCTTCCTCCATCCCTTGGGCTACCAGCGCTTGCATCTCTTTCTTGTATTCTTGGTCGAAACGGACATAATATTTCCCGATAAGATGATCGCCTTTCATCGAGGCACTCTCCGGCGTCTCGCCCTCTCCCCATTTCTGCCAAGCCAACATGGATTTGCAAATATGTATCCCGCGGTCGTTGATAAGGTTTACTTTCACCACTTTCTTTCCCGCCGCTTTCAATATTTCGGACACCGACCAACCCAACAGATTGTTGCGGATATGTCCGAGATGTAGCGGTTTATTGGTGTTGGGAGAGGAATATTCGATCACGAAAGGCGATACGTTTTCCTCCGGTTTCCGGATGCCGAAGTCCGCATGCAATGCCTCTTCCAGCAGAAAAGATTTCCAAAAAGATTCTTTGATGCTCAGATTGAGAAATCCTTTGACTACTTCATAAGTCTCAATGAGAGTGGTATTTTCCGTGAGAAAGTCGCCAATCATCTTTGCTGTTTCTTCCGGTTTTCGCTTTGCGAAACGCAGCAAGGGAAACACTACCAGCGTATAATCTCCGGTAAAATTAGAGGTCGTTTTTTCAAGCTGTAAGAGGCTTTCCGGTACTTCCGCATCAAAGAGTTGCAAGACTGCTTCCTTCGTGCTTTTCAATAAAATATCTTGTATATTCATTCCTTCGAAATTTGGCTGCAAAGGTACAAAATTATTCGTGTGTCGAGACAAAAAGGTCTATTTTCGTTAAAGCCGGAACAATGATACAATTATTCAATGATACAATTATACAATGGTACAATGGTACAATGATACGATTATTCAATTATACAATGATACAATGGTGCGATGGGTTCTTGTTTAACCACAGGGTTGCACAGAAAAGGCTTTGTTGTAAATTGCTAATATTCAATAATTTATAATTCAAAATTAACAATTCATAATTAACAAAATGCC
>WFZU01000016.1 GCA_015489405.1 Bacteroidales bacterium | reverse complement strand
TGCTATCCCCGTAAACGCCTATCAGACAATATTTTCCATTAATGGTTTTGATATAGGGCGGCTCCATCCCTTCGGTGTACATAGGCGTCCCTTTATCAATCAAAGGCGAATCCCAACGCAGTTGATAAGGATAGGCGGAAGTGTCGTTGAAGACAGGAAGGCTGTCAATATTTCCACTCCTCCAATTCATATTACCCCCATACATATGTACACCGTTTTCACCTCCTTCAATGTTTGAGTAGGCAATATCAATTTCCGGATATTGCCACGCTTCTAATATAACTTCATCCAGCGTGTCACTATAAAATATGGAATTGTACACTTCCACTTTTGCGCTATCTCCTACAACCAAAGCTCCGGTGGTGCTATATTGTGGTCCGGTAAAAGCATTGTCAGCAATAGTAGCGTTAGTAATTTTTGCCTCAACTTTACCTTGCATTAATATCGCAGACTTTCCACAACAATTTCCACTGCCATAAGCAGAAGTGTTTTGTGTGATTAGAATGTTGTTTAGTTCGTAATAATCCTTATAGTCTTTATAGTCTTCAAGGGGACCGGAGATAGTTACAGCCCAACCCAAAAGTGTACCATCATCATTTGCCGGGGTATTATTGGTTATTTTAAGGTTGTTTATTTTGGCAGCCTTACTGCAAGACGATGTTCCGTTGGAGATGCCGAATGCAAATCCTTCCAGTGAATCAATTTCACAATTCGTTATGGTATAGCCGGTAGAAGAGATCATTTCAATCCCCTTTCTGCTCTTTGTTTTGCAGTTGATTAATTTAATGTTTTCCAAAGTAAAATCCCTGTTGTGATAAAAAGATATGATAGGGAGATACTCATACAATGCCGGATCTGCATTTTTTATAATAATATTTTTTATCGAAATATCGTGAATGTAATGTGGCATACCCATGAAATTAGGCGTAGCTTCCAAATCAAAAACAGGATAATTGATAGAGTCCCCCAGCACATTAATGTTAGCTCTGACAGGGAGTGGAAAATTTTCATTGTTCGAACTTTTACTGTAAATCCCGGACGCCAAATGAATGGTTTTGGGGTTTAAGCTGTCCTGTGCAATCAGTCTATACGCATAATTCAGGGTTTGAAGTGGAGAATCCGGACTTAGTCCGGTATTTGAATCATTTCCGCTTTGCGGGTTAACGTATAAATCAGCATTCACCGGGCTGGCATATCCATGCTGAATATCAAAAGTAATAAATTGAGAATTTCCATAAAAGTCCTGATAGTAAGTAAATGCAGGTTCGGGTTCCAACACTGTCAGGGTATCCATATAAACTTCCATGTACATAGGAGAAAATGTCTCCCCGATATAGAAGTCTGTCCCGTAAGCACCGTAGTTCATATAAGAACTGCAACGATTTACCGGATCAAAAATCCAATTAAAATTATCATAATTGACTTGTGCAAAACCCGATGCATAAAGTGCAAAGTTATGGTGCACGGAAACATTGCTTAAAAATACGTTTTTCGACCTAAAACTAAACAATGTTCCGAAAATAGCATGATTATTAATAATATCTAAATTTTGAAATGTAACATTATCTGAGAGATCGCATAAAATGGCGGAACCGTCTTCCCCAAAATTACTGTAAAAAGAACAATTTTGAATTAGACATTCCGTTGCCTTTCTCAAAAGAAGCCCTCCGCCGCCATCTTGGGGGCATTCATTATTCCGAATAATACAATTTTTAATTTTAGTCTTATGGGCGTGGTGTAAATATATCCCCCCTCCATCTCCTTCATCATTCTTTCCATTCTGAATGGTAAAGCCATTAATTTCGCGGATATTAGCCCCGGCTTGGGTAATCCGGATGACCGTGCCGTTATGATTGCCGTCAATAATGGTGTTGTGTTTATATTCTTCTATTCCGGTCGTCATATAGAGACTGCCGAGCCAACATTTTTTATTGAAAATAAGATTTTCATAATAGGTCCCCGGATAGACCAAAATGGTATCCATTGCCAGGACTTCCGGAGCATCAATAGCCTCTTGGATGCTTGTGAAATCGCCCGTGCCGTCTTGCTTGACAGTAAAAATCGTGGCTTGAAGATGCAAGCTAATCAATATCCATATGAACGTGCCCCCAACTCCTTTTAACATGGGGAAGGAGTGTGCCTCGTTGTTTTTTCCTTTTTTCATTGGTTTATCTTTTTTGTACATTGATATCATACTTACCCGTCTTGCCGGAATGGAATTTTTAAAGCGAGAAAAGATGCTTTACATTTTCGGTTTTCTCATAGTCCGGACCCATTTCAGCGCCTCAAAAGTAATAAAAATTTTTTAATTCAAAAGATTTTTTCCCTTTTCATCCGGAGCCCAATACAATTTTCCGCCTCTTCCGAAAAAAAATATCCCACAAAAAAAAT
>WFZU01000015.1 GCA_015489405.1 Bacteroidales bacterium | reverse complement strand
TTCTCCGGCAGGCTTTCCGTTCTTAAAATTTTCTTTGGATTTAGGTGTTCCGTTTGGATAATATTCCAATCTCTCTCCGTCTGCTAATCCCTTGGAATAATGAGCTTTCAACGTACATTGGCAAGCGTTCGGAATATCTTCTTCGTCATTGCTGTATATTGTCCCTGTCAAAGGTTGCTGTCCATAATAAATGATACCGTTCCGGTTTTCAACCTCATCTTGAAATACGTCCACTTGTGCAATCGTCCGTCCACTTGCCACAGCAAATATTAGGAATATCCATATTTTAAAATGTAATGTTTTCATAATCAATCAATCTCATAAAATTTTACCGCTGTTGCGGAGTGGTTATTTTCGATGAATTGTGTTAACCATTTTTTCCCTTCTTCCACTTTGGCAACAGATGAAATAGGGGTTACCTTTGAAACTTTCACCTTCGCCAAAGAAATCCCTTTTTTATCCGAAACATAAAAGGTATCGCCTTTTTCTACTCCTTGCTGGGAGCCCAAATTAAGATAGACTTCACTGATGCCGGATGACCTCCCTGATTTCTTTACAATGGTTCCTGTCAATGGAAAATACTTAATTGCAAAACGCTTAAATTCTTGACTTAACTGCTTTAAGGTTTCGTAGAAAGACTCTCTTTTGTCCCGGATATAATGCAATTTTGGATGCGATTCTCCGGTCAAAACAGGAGGTAAAGCGAATGATTCTTGGTCCCGGGTACCTTTTACCAGATTCCGGTAGGTTAGCTTGAAAGAAATAAACGTAACGAATTTTTTTCCCGCATTTTTTTTAGATTTCAGATCTATCTTAAAGTGGGTAAAATGCAAAATACCATACAGTTCATGCTCTCTGATAGAATCAACATTCTTGACTTGTACTAATCCTTGTTGCAGGAGGATCCCTGACAATTTGTCCCGGATATATTTTTGTGAAGTCGTTTCAACGCTGTCAAACCGTATCAAAATGTATTGATTCTCGAGTTTGGGTAAATATGTTTTGTAGATAAAAATCCGGTCTTTTTCACGGAAATTATTTTTTATCTGTCTGGCATAGGTTATGGTATCGGATTGTACGACTTTCCCATTTTCATACAGAGTATGGGTTTCTCCTTTCCCGTCTTTTGAATATGTTATCCATTTTCCGTCTTTCTTATTGTGGGCGTATTTTCCCGAGCGGATCAATTTGCCGTTGACGTATAATTTTTCACTTAGTTTTTCACCGTTATCCGGATTGTATGTCATCCAAAGGCTATCCGGCTGTTTTGTATTTACATTTTCAAATTTATGCGTTATGAGACGGTTTTGCGGATTAAAAACTTTGATTTCGGCGAGATTGTTTTGTATATTGACTAATTCTCTTCCTTCCTTGGTATAGCGTTCGTGTTTGGTTAGTTGTCCGGTGTCAAAAGTTTTTAGCTCAACGAGCTTCCCGTTTTCATCAAACTCCTTTTGATCTCCGTGTTTTTTCCCGAATTTATAATTTTCTTCTTTGATCAGGAAACCTTTATCATTATATTGCTCGGAGTGGGTCATTTGACCGTATTCATAATATTCAATTTTTTGGGGTTTGCCGTTCCGGTAATTGTAAGTCTGTAAACCGTGTTTTTTATTGTTCAGAAAATTTTCTTCTTTTTCCAGAATATTGTCCGGATAATAGCTTTCCCGGTATATGAGCTCTCCATCACTGTATTTTTTGACCGATTTCAGATTCCCGCTTTCGTAAAACAACGAATCTTTTGACAGCAAGCCATCTTTATAGAAACTTATTCTCTTGGGTTGTCCATTGTCGTAAAAAGTTTTTTGCAAGCCTGCCGGCAGGATTCCGGAAGTGGTGGAAGTATCCGGTCTTACTACGGTTTGAGATACAGGATTGGCTTTCACTTTGACTTGGGGTTTTGTTTCTGTTTCGACCGTTGCTTTCTCTTGCTTTGGAGCAGTTTGGGGTTGGGGAAGGGGAGTTTGAGTACTGCTTGTTGTAGAAGCTTTTTCAGCAACTTTGGGGG
>WFZU01000014.1 GCA_015489405.1 Bacteroidales bacterium | reverse complement strand
TTATACGGCTGTTCCCTTCATTATAATGGTCTATATTTTACTGTCCGTAAGCAAAACAGGCAAACACAAGCACAATTAACGACTTTCTGAATATATTCCCCTTATTAGGTCCATCCTAAGATTTTATTACGTCAATCTCTATATATCGCGTTTTTAAAAGTCAACTCCCGGGTTTTGAGTGTTTCGCAAACCTATCTCTATTTAGAGTCCGTCTATAATGTCCAATAACTGCGTTACGCTCATACTCAAAACAGTCGTTTCGGCAAGCTCAATGCATCGCATTGACGTAAGTCAATTCCTTTGCTTTCAGAACTTCACAATCCTTGAATTCGAACATTCTAGCCCAAGCTCTTGACTTTATGGACAGACACTATCTATGATAGATAGCTTTTTCCTTTGATATCTTATTCCAGAATCTTGACTTTATTGACAAACACCGTTTAAGGTGCAAAAGTGATGGTTCTACAATATTTGTTATCCTTATTCGTTAATAAATAAACAATTGTTGTGCTTGCATTGTTATTAAACAAAAGAGAGTGCACTTTTGCTATATTTAATTGTGTTAAGCAAGCGTCCTGGGGGGGGAGAATGGACTTATTGTTTTAAAGTTTTATTTATAAAGAACCTCTCTCAAAATATGGATATTTCTATGTATAGAACTTGTTTGAAATACGGTACTTTGATTTTCTCAATTATCGTCTTTGTCATAAATGTTAGCTCTTGTAAACATGAACCTTATATTAATCCTGATAAACCGCTGACTATCAGTGCTTATTGTGATGAAGATACCGTATATTTTCAAAATACGGTTCTTCCACTTTTGTTGACCAATTGCGCTGTTTCGGGATGCCATGATCAGGAATCTCACAAAGAGGGGGTTGTTTTGACAGGATATACTCCTATTATTGAGACGTCCGGTGTAAAATACGGCAATCCATCGGGAAGCAAACTGTATAATGTCCTTTTAGGCAGAGGGAAAGGAGAGGATGATATTATGCCGCCACCGCCTGCTTCTCCGTTTTCTGATGAACAAAAGCAAATAATTTTTGATTGGATAAGTCAAGGTGCATTAAACAATAGTTGCGTTGGCGCTTGCGATACGCTGAACGTTTCTTTTTCGGGAACGGTATGGCCGCTTATGCAAACTTGGTGTGCCGGATGTCACAAGGGGAACAATCCCGGAGGAAATATTCGCATAGAGAACTATCAAGACGTGTTTGCCATTGTCGAAAACGGTAAATTAATGGGGTCGGTTACCCATGCACCGGGGTATTCGCCAATGCCTAAAAATAGTGGTAAACTTTCGGACTGCCAAATAGCTGAAATTCGAATCTGGATTGAAAACGGAGCTCTTGATGATTAATATTAGATTGATGAAAAAAATATTATTGATTGGATTATTTGGGTTGCTATTGAGTGCTTGCTACCGGGATAATATGGAAGATTTATTTCCTGATAGCGGAGGTCCTTGTGATACAACGAACGTTAGTTTCTCGCAAAGCCTTATGCCCGTGTTAGATACGTACTGCACAGGGTGCCATAGCGGGAGTGCTCCCTCCGGAAATATTTCTATTGAAAATTATGATGATGTTGTTATATTGGTGCAAAATGGTAAACTTATGGGGACTATCCGGCACGAAAAGGGTTACTCTCCTATGCCCAAAGGAGAATATAAACTTTCAGCATGCAATATCGCAAAAATAGAAAAATGGATTTCGGACGGCATGCCGGATAACTAAGATTTCCTGTAAACAATTAAAAATATTATGTATGAAAAAAATAATTCTTTCCATATTGATACTTGGTATCCTTGGAGCACTATATGTCTGGTTCTTTATTTACAATAAGCCTCATACGGATTATGAAAAAAGTAAACCCGACTTTGAATTGACAACCACTGCATTATATAATGATTATGCAAGCGGGAAAGGGGATATTTACAATGGGAAGGTGTTGAAATTGAGCGGAAAGCTTAGCAAAACGGATGATGCCGATACATTGATAACTCTGGTTTTTGTTTTTAACGAAGGAATGTTTGGGGATGAGGGTATCCGTTGTACCCTGCTGCCAAAATATAACTCGCAGATACGAAATATTCCCTTGCCTGCTTCCATTACACTAAAAGGATTTTGTGCGGGATATAATGGTACCGATGTAGTGTTGGAACAGTGCAGTTTGTTAAAGTAACTTATTAATAATTATATTTTATGAACTTGAAAAGGATATTGATTGTAACGGCAGGAATATTATTCCTCTCTTTGGGGGTGCAAGCGCAACGATATATCACCAAGTCGGGTAAAATTACTTTTTACTCCGATGGACCCCTGGAAAAAATTGAAGCTGTTAACAATAAAGTGAATGCAGCACTTGACTCGCAAAACGGGATGTTTGTTTTTAAGGTGTTGATGAAATCATTTGTTTTTGAAAAGGCACTGATGCAAGAGCATTTCAATGAGAATTATGTGGAGAGTGACAAGTATCCCGTAGCCACATTCAAAGGAAAAGTAAGTAATATCAATGAGGTCGATTGCGCTACCCCGGGTACTTACAAAGTTGATGTGAGCGGGCAACTTAGTATTCATGGTCAGACCCATCCGGTGCAAACGACGGGCACTTTCACCGTTTATGAGGGCGGGGTCAAGGGAAATTCTCAATTTACCATAAAACTTGCCGATTACGATATTGAGATTCCTTCTATCGTCGCAGGGAAAATTGCCGAAGAGATATTAATTACCGTTAATATAGACCTTAAACCCTTAAAGAAATGACTAAAGGATTAACTCTGCTGATAGTAATTTTTCTATCCGTCCTGCAAGTAACCGTAGCTCAGGATGATTTGATGAACCTTTTTGATAACCAACCTTCTACCGAATACACAACAGCAACATTTAAAAGTACTAATGTAGTTATCGGTCAATCGGTTAAGGTCCCTGCAAAAGGAACGATGCTATTAAATATTCAACATCATTTCGGTCCGCTTAATTCGGGTTTTTATAATTTTTATGGATTTGATCAAGCGGTAACCCGTCTCGGACTCCGGTACGGTATTACGAATCGTCTGTCTATCGGAATTGGACGTACAACGCAAAATAAGACTTGGGATGCTTCCCTGAAAGTAAAACTTTTGCGTCAGAGTAGCGGAGCAAAAGTAATGCCCGTATCGATTACTTACTATGGTCTAATGGGAATCATATCACTCAAAAATCCGGATAATAACAAATATGTCTATTTCTCTAACAGGCTGGCGTATGTTAATCAGTTGATTATTGCCCGGAAATTCAGTCCTTCCTTGTCCTTGCAACTCATTCCAAGTCTTGTCCATCAAAACCTTACGGAGACTAGAGAGGACCCTAATGACATTCCTTCCTTGGGTGCTGCCGGACGAATCAAACTATCAAACCGTTTTAGCTTTAATTTTGAATACCATTATGTGTTGAATCAAAAGATTGCCGCTGCTTATCACAATTCGCTTTCATTCGGCATTGATATAGAAACCGGAGGGCATGTTTTTCAGCTATTCTTGACAAATTCTGCGCCTATTACCGGACAGTATTTTATCCCATACACAGATGGTGATTGGCTCAAAGGAGACATTCATATTGGTTTCAATATCATTCGAACGTTTACGCTTGTCAAGCCCAAAGCTTTTTCCGGAAGATAAGGGTAAGCCCCATATTTGCGGGTATTGAAATTTTCCCCTATTGGGAGAACCCTTTTCTATTATAGCATCTTCATTACTTCTTCCAAGTGTATTCCGCGTGAAGCTTTTACCAGAATGAGGGCATCTCTGATCGGATGTCCGTGCAGAAATGAAACGAAAGCTCCGGTATTTTCAAAATGGGGGTAGGGGTGTGCGGTTTTGCCGAACTCCTTGCCGGTTAGGTAGGCTTTTAAGCCGTGTTGCACAAGGTAATCCACGATTTTTTGATGTTCCGGGATGCTGTCTTTACCCAATTCCAACATGTCTCCCAAAAAAAGAATTTTGTTTTCTCCCTCCATTTGAATGAAATTATCGATGGCTGCCCGCATGCTGGCGGGATTGGCATTGTAGGCATCTAAAATGATACGGTTATGTGGACTTTCGATCAATTGTGAACGGATATTGCGTGGTTGATAGGATTCAATCCCGGATTTAATCTCTTCCAAAGAGAGTCCGGAATAAGCTCCCACGCAGGATGCTGCCAAAATATTTTCAACATTATAGCTACCGATGAGTTGGCTTTGAAGGGGGATTGTTTGCTCATCTTTGCTGATTTTGACCGATACGTACGGATTGCTTGTTATGATTTCTCCCGACAGGAAATTATCTTTTTCTTTTCCGTAGAAAATACTATCCGGCAGGGAGGGGTGTGTGCTGAGAATAGGGTTGTCGTGATTTACGAAGGCTTTTTGCCGGTTTTTTTTCAGAAAACGGTAAAGTTCGGTTTTGGTATCAATCACTCCTTGCAGGTTTCCGAAACCTTCCAAATGTGCCCTTCCGACATTGGTAATAATCCCGTAATCCGGCATGGCAATTTCGCAAAGTGCAGCGATTTCCCCCGGATGATTGGCACCCATTTCTACGATTCCGTATTGCAAATCCGGCGAAAAAGACAGCAGGGTTAAGGGCACGCCGATGTGATTGTTGTAATTTCCTTGAGTCGCTGCTACCTTGTATTTTTGTCGCAGTACCGAATAACATAATTCTTTCGTAGTCGTCTTCCCATTGGTGCCCGTGATAGCAAGCACCGGAAAACGGAATTGCCGGCGGTGGTAATTTGCCAATTGTTGCAAAAAATGCAGGCTATTTTCCACCCGGACCGTTTTTCCCGGAATAGTATAGTCCGGATTATCGATGACGGCAAGTGCCGCCCCTGCGTCCAAGGCGGCTTTCACAAAATTGTGGGCATCAAAACGTTCCCCTTTTAATGCGATAAAAATACCCCCTCCGGGAATATCCCGGGAATCGATACTTATTTTGCCGGTTTGGCGGAATATCTCATATACTTTTTTTACGGTCTCCATCCTTCGTACTATTTTTTTGCCAAAATTACATATATTTATGTTGCAGAATTATGATTTTTAATCTTCCCGTTTTGATATCCTTTCAAAAATTTTCCCGTTAGGAAGAAGAAAGGTGAATAAATGAACATTCATTTTTTTATTTAGATTGGGTATATATATGGGGTTTTGTAAATTTATTTTTTTTCGTAAACCAACATCCATTATATTTGCGGCAAAAAAAATAGAATGAATATGAAAAGAGAAGTGTATATTATTTCCGCAGTGCGAACTCCATTGGGAAGTTTTAACGGGGCTTTGTCCACCGTAGGCGCGACTAAGCTGGGCGCTATAGCCATTGAAGGAGCTATCAAAAAAGCCGGTATCGATAAAGGGATTATTGATGAAGTATTTATGGGCAATGTGTTGCAAGCTAATGAAGGACAAGCACCTGCCCGCCAAGCTGCGCTTTTTGCCGGTGTTCCGGAGTCGGTGCCTTGTACTACCGTGAACAAGGTGTGTGCATCGGGAATGAAATCGGTGATGCTGGCAACTCAAACGATTCTGCTGGGAGACAATGATGTGGTCATTGCCGGCGGTATGGAAAATATGTCTATGGTTCCTCATTATGTACCCGGTATGCGCAAAGGGGTGAAATTGGGCGATGGAAAATTGGTGGACGGATTGGTCAAAGACGGTCTCTGGGATGTGTATAACAACTATCATATGGGGAATGCTGCCGAACTTTGTGCCACGGAATTGAATATTACCCGTGAAGAACAAGATGAATATGCCATTAATTCCTACAAGAGAGCGGCGGCGGCATGGGAGAAAGGTCTCTTTGCCGATGAGATTGTTCCCGTAACCATCAAAGGTCGCAAAGGGGATATCGTTGTTGATGAAGATGAAGAATATAAGAATGTGCGATTTGAAAAAATACCTTCGCTCCGTCCGGTATTCGTTAAAGACGGTACGGTAACGGCGGCTAATGCTTCCACGATTAATGACGGAGCATCGGCATTGGTATTGATGAGTAGAGAGAAAGCCGAAGAGTTGGGACTTAAACCCATAGCTAAGATTATCGGCTATGCAGATGCCGCACAAGCACCGGAATGGTTTACTACGGCTCCTGCCAAAGCCTTGCCGAAAGCGCTGAAAAAAGCCGGTATAGGGTTGGAAGATGTTGATTATTTTGAAATTAATGAAGCCTTTGCAGTGGTGGCTCAGGCAGCTATTAAGACGCTGGATTTGGATTACCAAAAAGTGAATGTATGGGGCAGTGGCGTTTCTCTCGGACATCCGTTGGGAAATTCCGGTTCGCGGCTTATCGTTACCCTGTTGAATATTCTCCGTAAAAACGGAGGAAAATATGGCGCAGCTACTCTTTGCAATGGAGGAGGTGGTGCTTCGGCGGTCGTTGTCGAGATTGTTTAGGTGAATATATCCGTATTGGAATTAAGATATTATATTTATGAATAAAATTGTTTACAAGGAGTTTTTTTCGGAGAAAGTAGCAAAGATAGTGCTGGAAGCTCCGGAAATTGCTATAGCAAGGAAGCCCGGTCACTTTGTGATTGTCAGGGTAGATGAAAAAGGTGAGCGTATTCCGTTGACGATCGCTGACGCCGATACTAATAAGGGTACGATCACACTGATTGTTCAGGAGGTGGGCGTTAGTTCCGCCAAGCTGATTGCTTTGAAGGTTGGTGATTCGGTCGCCGATCTGGTAGGTCCTTTGGGGCAAGCGACCCATATCCAAAAGGTAGGTACGGTACTGTGTGCCGGCGGGGGCGTAGGTATCGCTCCTCTTTACCCTATTGTGCAAGGCTTTAAAAAAGCCGGTAACCGTGTGATTACCGTGCTCGCCGGACGAAGCAAAGAATTGGTTATCCTGAGGAAGGAAATGAAAAAATATTCGGATGAGTTGGTGATTATGACTGATGACGGCTCACTGGGCAAGAAAGGTTTGGTTACTGCCGGAATGGAAGAAGTCATACAGCGTGAAAAGGTTGACGAGGCGATAGTGATAGGACCTGCTATTATGATGAAGTTTGCTGCTTTGACTACGAAAAAATATGATATTCCGACACAAGCAAGTTTGAACACGATCATGGTGGATGGTACCGGAATGTGTGGTGCATGCCGTATTTCCGTAGGAGGAGAAACGAAATTTGTCTGTATTGACGGACCCGAATTTGACGCACACAAGGTTGATTTTGATGAAATGTTAAAACGGCTCGGTGCATACAAGAGTATGGAAGCGAAAGCCTATGAAAAATATTTAAACTCTTTGAATCAATGAAAAATATAGCGGATTATCTGAAAGAGGAAAGAAGCAAGGATTGGCGAGTCGCTTTGCGTAAAAGCATGAAAGCCAAGGAACGGACGGCGCGCGAACGCACTCCGATGACGGAATATGATCCCGAGGAAAGAAGTCATAGCTATGTCGAGGTGAATCTTGGTTTTAACGAGGAACAAGCACTGGTGGAGGCTACCCGCTGTGTGGATTGTGCCAATCCGACTTGTATCACCGGCTGTCCCGTAGGAATTAATATTCCGAAATTTATCAAAAAAATTGAAAGTAAGGATTATCTGGGAGCCGCTGTCGTTCTCAAGGAAACGAATGCGTTGCCGGCTGTATGCGGACGGGTATGTCCCCAAGAAAAGCAGTGCGAGCTCAATTGTTTTTATACGGTGAGTCTTCATAAACCTGCGGTGTCTATCGGAAGTCTCGAACGCTTTGCGGCTGACTTTGAACGCAATTCGGGCAAAATGGCTATTCCGGAAATTGCCGAATCCAACGGAATTAAGGTGGCAATTGTCGGTTCGGGACCTGCCGGACTGAGTGCTGCGGGCGATATGGCAAAATTAGGTTATGATGTTACCGTGTTTGAAGCATTGCACGAAATTGGCGGAGTATTGAAATACGGTATTCCCGAATTTCGTTTGCCCAACGAAATAGTGGATGTGGAAATCGAGGTGATGCGTAAGATGGGAGTGAAATTCAGAACGAACTTTATCGTCGGCAGGACGGCTTCTTTCGACCAACTTAGAGCGCAAGGTTTTGAAGCATTCTTTTTAGGAAGTGGTGCCGGATTGCCGCGTTTTATGAATATTCCCGGGGAAAATTACAATGGCGTATTTTCTGCCAATGAATATCTTACCCGCGTGAATCTTATGCACGCTGCCAGTGAGGAGTATGATACTCCGGTCTTTTTCGGTAAGAAAGTGGCTATTATCGGTGGTGGAAATACGGCAATGGATGCGGTACGAACCGCAAGACGTCTTGGCGCTGAACGTGCCATGATTGTGTATCGCCGTTCCAGGGAAGAAATGCCTGCCCGTGCAGAAGAGGTCAAACATGCTTTGGAGGAAGGTATAGAATTTCTCAATCTGAATAATCCCGTTGAATATTTTGCAGACGAGAATGGACACGTCAACAAGATGCGTTTGCAGAAAATGGAGTTGGGAGAGCCGGATAGTTCCGGTAGAAGGAGACCGCTTGCAATTCCCGGTTCGGAATATGATGTGGACGTGGATTTGGTTATTGTCGCGGTCGGGACTTCGCCCAATCCGCTCTTGGCGAAAATCATTCCCGGTATGGATGTTACGCCTTGGGGAACTTTTAAAGTCAACGAAGAAACGATGCAAACCGCTGTCCCCGATATGTTTGCCGGGGGTGATATTGTGCGCGGTGGAGCAACGGTGATCCTGGCGATGGGCGATGGACGAAAAGCTGCTGCCGGAATGCATGCCTACATTCAAAATAAGATAAAAAACAAGGCATAGAAAACAATCTGTTTTTGATTTCTATTGCTACTATG
>WFZU01000013.1 GCA_015489405.1 Bacteroidales bacterium | reverse complement strand
CTCTTTTTCTTCCACTTATCCTTTTTCCCTTTCATATTTCCGGAAGTTTTTTCCGCTTTACGTCGGGCTTTCTTTGGCAAATTGTTTTTGTTACCAATCAACTTTTTCAACAATCCGGGTTTATCTTTCAATTGTTTTTTAATCCATTGATAATTTTCAGGCTTGTACCAAAAAAAGAAGCGGTGTTGATCTTTTTTCTCTTGGGGCGTTTTGGCAGTAAAGACCTTCTTCAAGGAATACGGGTGGTAGCCGGAATAGTAGATAACGGTTGCCACCGTCATAGGAGTCGGCGTGAAATCCTGAACTTGTTCCAAACGAAATCCCAAATCTTTGGTTTGAGCTGCCAAATCCGCCATATCCGTAATGGTAGAACCGGGATGGGAAGAGATAAAATAAGGAATCAGTTGCAGTTTCAGTCCCAATTCTTTATTTATTTTATCAAAAAGGGATTTAAACTCATAAAAATAAGAAAAAGACGGTTTGCGCATTGTTTTCAACGTATTTTCCGAAGTATGTTCCGGAGCTACTTTCAGCCTTCCGGAGACGTGCCGGCTCATCAATTGTTGCAAATATTCCTTTTTGTCCTTTTCCGTGCTGTTTTTATTGTATGAAGTCAGCAAATCCAGACGGATTCCACTACCCACAAAAGCCTTTTTTATTTTGGGATGCCGGTCGATGCTCCGGTAGATATCCAATAATCTCTGATGAGAAGTATCCAGATTCGGACAAACCTTCGGAGCAATACAAGAAGGACGAAGGCATCGCTCACACATACGCAAATCTTTCCCCTGCATCCGGTACATATTCGCCGAAGGTCCTCCAATATCGGAAATATAGCCTTTGAAATCCGGCATCTCAACAATCCTGTCCACCTCTCTCAGAATGGATTCTTTCGAACGCGAAGAAATAAATTTCCCTTGGTGAGCGGAAATCGTACAAAACGAACACCCGCCGAAGCAGCCCCGGTGCATATTCAATGAAAATTTTATCATCTCGTAAGCCGGTACAGCTCCCCTCTTTTTGTATTTCGGATGAGGAAGCCGGGTAAAGGGAAGGTCATATACTGCATCAATATCCTTTTCGGGCAATGCCCCAAAAGGCGGGTTAACCACGACTTTCAATTTCCCCGCAGATTGCAAGAGACGCCTAGCCGGCTTCATCATATTAGCCTCTGTCTCAATATGTTTAAAATTTTTTGCGAAGCTCAATTTATCTTTCAGGCATTGCTCGTGGGAATATAAAACAAAGTCTTCCCAATCATCTATTCGAGGCAGATTCTCATCCTCCGGGAGACAGTAGGCGGTCTGCGGAATATCCCTCAACGCTTTCCAATCCGCCCCATTTTTCAGTCTTTCCAAGACTTGGACTAAGGGCTTTTCGCCCAGACCGTAAATCAATAAATCCGCTTTTGTATCCACCAAAATGGAAGGGCGTAAGGTGTCCGACCAATAGTCGTAATGCGTCAAACGCCGCAGGGAAGCCTCTACACCGCCAATCACAACAGGTACTTCAGGATACAATTTTTTTACAATACGCGAATACACTATCGTGGCATAGTCGGGGCGGAAACCACTTTTGCCGCCGGCGGTATAATTATCATTGCTTCTAAGACGCTTATTTGCCGTATAATGGTTTACCATCGAATCCATATTGCCGGCAGTAATAGCGAAAAAGTAGCGGGGTTTGCCAAACTTCTTAAAATCCCGCAAGTCATCTTGCCAATTAGGCTGCGCCAAAATAACAACCTTAAATCCACGGCTCTCTATCAGCCTCCCAATCACCGCCGCCCCAAAAGCCGGATGATCTACATAGGCATCTCCGGTGATAAGTATCACATCCGCATATTCCCAACCTCTTTTTTTCATTTCTTTGGGAGTGAGCGGGAGCCAATCCGTTATCCGTGGTTCAACATACATTTTGCAAAAGTACAACATATTGCGGATTATTCACCCCTTGCGAAACGGAAGTTTCGGAAAAGACTCATCCGGAGGGCTGAATTGTCCTGATTTTTAATGATTTATCAATACCTTTTCTATCAATTTATTCCGGTACAGCCCCCGGAAAAGACAGAAAAGAGCGTTTCATTTTTTAGTTAATAGAGCTTGTCTATAATGTCCGACTTCTGCGTTACGCTCGTTCTGAAACTAGTCATTGACATAAGTCAACTCCTTGATTTTGAATATTTCGCAAGCCTTGTTCTTGAACACTATAGCCTAGACTCCCGACTTTATGGACAGACACTAAATAAGAAGAGCTCAGCAAGGCATTTTAAAAAATCAACAGAAAACATTAAAAAAACTTGCAGAATAAAAAAAATTAGTACTTTTGCGGCGGGTAAGGCTCATACGATCTGCTCCCACTGAACTCCCCCAGGACCGGAAGGTAGCAAGGGTAGGTGGTCGTAGCGATGCGATATGAGTCCTTACTTTTTTTTATGCCTGTATCCGTTTAACAAAATTAATCATTCTTTTTGTAATTCCGAAGGATATATTTAGTACTTTTGCAAGCTATGAAAAATTTGTATATTCTAGCAGGACCCAACGGTTCGGGGAAGACCACTACTTCCTACACCATACTGCCGGGCATCTTTGAGTGTAAGGAGTTCGTAAACTCGGACGAGATTGCGCGGGGACTCTCCCCATTCAATCCTCCGAGCGTTGCTCTGACTGCCGGAAGACTGATGTTGGAAAGAATACATCAACATCTGAAGAATGACGAAACTTTTGCAATTGAGACTACATTAGCCTCATACGGCTACATAAAAGTTATACGGAACGCACAAAAAAAAGGGTATAAAGTTACCCTTCTTTTTCTGTGGCTGGACTCCGAAGACCTTGCCGTAAAGCGTGTTGAAACACGTGTAAAAGAGGGCGGACACGACATTCCGGAAGAGACTATCAGAAGAAGATACCGGCGGGGATTGCACAATTTTTTCAACCTGTATATCCCGGTAGTGGACGACTGGGTATTCGTGAACAATTCCGGCATTCATTTTGAAATCATCGCAACCGGTGCCAAGCGAACTATTAACATCAAGAATCCGGAAACTTGGAACAGATTAAAGGAAAAATATTATGAGCATTAAAAAACGCTTACAAGACCTCGAAGAGAAGGTCATTAGAGGAATGGAAGAAGCATTTCAGAAGATGCTTAAACTCAAAAAAGAAAAAGAGACTAAATTGGTGGTTTCCAAAGAAGGAAAAGTTGTGGAAATTTCCCATAGAAAAGCTAATTCCGAAAAAAAGAAAATTGAAAAAATGAAAATGGCTGAAAAAGAACCTAAGAAAGAATCAGTCAAATCGACGACTAAACAAAAAAAGGCGGCATCCAATTAAGTCATTCAAGTAGTTATAATACTCTTCACTATGCGTTATACCTACCTCATTTTCACGATTTTAAACCTCATTTCTCTTGGGAGCATTGCTCAGGAGAAAGGCTATCATATCGAGTTTCACATTACCGGCAGTGAGGATACGAGCTTTTACCTGGCACATTATTTCGGAAGCAATACATACATTGACGATACTGCCATGCGGCATCAAAAAACAATTGTATTTGAAGGCGACAGCACCCTTCCGCGCGGCGTGTATATGCTGGTGGACAACCACAAAAAAAAGATATTGGATTTTCTGATTGATGACAGCCAAGATTTCAGCATCACGACAGATGCAAATGATATTGTCCATAAATCTTCGGCAACGGATTCTCCCGAGAATACCCGTTTTTTCAACTACCTCAAACTGAAAGTGGAAAACTATTCCGCTTCCGACAGTATCCGGCGAAAATTAGACCAAAAAGCAATCCGGAAAGATTCCATAGAATATTATACGTACCGGATGAAGCACCTGCGCGAAATGGTCAAAAACTTTGAAGACGAAACGATTCGCCAACATCCGGACTGGCTGATGTCCAAGTTTATTTGGCTGATGAAAGATGTGGATATGTCGGAGATTGAAAAGACAACCAAAAAGAAAAATATTCTCTACCAATATTATAAAAAACACTATTGGGACTTGGTTGACCTCAAAGATGAAAGGCTCCTATACACGCCTACCTTTGCGCAAAAACTTGACCAGTACTTGGAACGGGTTACCTACCAACAGCCGGACTCTATCATACGGAGTATTGAGGATTTCATTCCGCTTATCGAAAACAAAAAAATATTCAAGTATGTTGTACAATATTTGACATACGAATATGCAAATGCAAAGGTAATGGGTTTCGATGCCATCTATGTCTATATGGCAGACCACTACTACGCAAGCGGAAAAGCCTTTTGGGCAGACAGTGTGATTGTTGCCAATGTAACGAAAAGAGCAAACAAACTCCGTCCCATTCTCATCGGGAAGAAAGCCCCCAATCTGATTCTCATCGACAGCACCGGCAATCTACGCTCTCTCTATGACATTAAATCCGAATTAACACTGCTTTTCTTTTATGACCCGGAATGCGGGCATTGCAAAAAGGAAGCGACCGGACTAAAAGCTTGGATGGACACGACCCATTTTCACATAGTCGTTTTTGCGGTAGCAGCTAAAAAAGACCGGAAAAAATGGATGAAATTTGTTCACAACCACCACATCGAAAACTGGATAAATGTCAATGGAACTACCAGTGTAACAGAGGATTTCAGAGAATTATACGACATCAATTCATACCCGCAACTATTTCTCTTGGACGAGGATAAGAGGATTATCGCCAAGGATATCCGGACGAAACAATTGGGACAATTTTTATCCCACTACCGGAAAAAGAAAAATTAACAAATAAATTTATTTTTAAATAAGCAAAAAATACTATTTTTGGCAAAAATTTGAAATATGCAAAAAGTGCGGAACTTTTTTCTTTTCAGCCTCCTGATGTTGGGACTGGTTTTTGAATTAAGGGCACAGTGCAATTTAGATGTCCGGTTTGATTACGTCCAGCATTGTACCTCCTTTGAGTTCACTAACATCAGTGCTGTCGGACCGCATATTATTGACAGTGTATTGTGGGATTTCGGAGACGGCAGTTCCTCCCATCAAAATCCGGCTACCACTCACACCTACAACGGCGAGGGGACTTACAATATGTCTTTTACAGTATATTATGACGGTACTTGCGAGAGTACATTAGATACCAATCTGTATATTCTGAAAAACCCCGTCTCCTTAGGGCATCACAAAGCCTGTTTGAATGACACCGCCTTGATAACGGCAAGCATTGATACGGTTTTCCCCGGGGGGACTATGGTAGTATCTCCGTATCGCTTCTTCTGGAAGTTTGAAAACAGCTTTTTCTCGGAAGGAGATATGGACACGACTATGTTTATAGGTTCGACAGGTACTTATCCGGTGCATTTCGTATTGGAAAATTCTATTCATTGTTATGACACACTTACGGATACCATCAAGGTAGCCCCCATTAACGTTGATTTTACGATTGACAGCGTCTGTGCCGGGGATATTACAAAATTTCATAATCTCAGCAGTTCTCCGGAAGACCCGATAATTTCTTATCTGTGGAATTTGGGAGACAGTACCCAGTCCGTTGTCCCCTCTCCTATTCACCAGTACGCAGATACCGGTAAATACCCGGTGCGACTGACCGTTACGACCCAGCAAGGCTGTGAGGTATCGGATTCCGGCTATGCCAAAGTAAACTTCAGACCGGTATTTGACGATATTTTAATTGAAAACCGGTGTTCTCCTTCAAAGACCAAGTTCTCGGTTATCGTTCCGGATAGTAATGCATATTTGATAAGCTCTGTTATATGGGAATTTGGCACCGAAACAGATACGACCTCCACATTAGAGCATTATAACCTCACCCAGGATGTAGGCTACCATTCTGTTAAGGTCAAGATATATTCCGGTGGCTGTGCCGACTCTACGAGCAAATACTACTGGACCTATCCTGTGCCGATAGCGAAATTTGACTTTCAAACGGAAGTTAATAACATCCGGGGCAATGTAAAATTCAATAATCAATCGGAAGATGCAACCGAAAGTCCCCTGAGTTTTGAATGGGATTTCGGAGACGGGGATATTTCCATGGAGTCAAATCCTGTAAAGAGGTATGAGGAGGACTCCACCTATGCGGTTCAGTTGGTTGCGAGGAACAAATACTCTTGCTATGACACCACCCGGCAAGAAGTCTCTGTTCACCTCTTTGGACTCCACATTCCTACGGCAATGTCGCCCGGCGATATGGATCCGGAGATAGCCCTGTTTAAGCCGAAAGGCTACAAATTGGCAAAATATAAAATTATCGTTTTCAACAACAAAGGACAAATTTTGTGGCAGTCCGAGAAATTAGACGAATTGGGACGCCCCGTAGAATCCTGGGATGGCTACTACAAAGGTAAACTCATGCCGGTAGGGACCTACTATTGGAAGGCGGAAGCCATATTTCAAAACGGAGACCGCTGGAAAGGCAGTACGTTGCAAAGCGACACACCACAAACGACCGGCACACTGCACATTATCAATTAGCAGGAAGGATGCGCAAGACTGTTCACATATTATTGCATTCATTCTAAATGAAAACAATCTTCCCTGTCCATATAAGTTCGCACATTAAAAAGATAGGAATTGCATTCTTATTTTTGACGCTGTCCAATATCGCATTTTTCTTTCTTAACTTTTCCTATTTCAGCAACGATCGTATCGCAGACATCAGCCTCGCCATTCTTTGGGGCTTGGCTTTCGAGCTTTCTGCTTTTCTGACGATCAATGCTCCCCTTTTTATTCTTCTTTTTTTCTCGCACACCATTTATTCAAACCGGTTTATAGATTTTCTAACCAAGACGTTGTTTTACGTAGTCAACAGTATTGCAATCTCTCTCAACATCATTGACAGCGGCTATTTTCCCTTTACGCTGAAAAGAATTTCAGCAGATTTTTTTGGGTTGCTACTTTCCAATCAGAATGAATTTAATTTTCTGCTCTGGGATTTAATCAGGGACTATTCGCTACACTTTTTCATCCTGCTGGCATTCAACATTTTATTTATCTATTTCGCAGGGAAATATCCACTGAAACCAAAGCAACCAAAGAAATTTTCATTTCAAAAGCTTCTACTCAATATCCTGTATGCCGGGCTTATCATACTCTTTATCCGCGGTCCTTTCGTGCGTCCCTTGAGTATTGTGGATGCCGGCAGACACAGCAAAGCCCACCTTATCCCCGTCGTACTCAACAGCCCCTTCACTATGATTCACAGTTTAGGCTACAAAAGTTTAAGACCCAAGAAATTTTATGACGAGCAAACACTCAACAACATATATTCTCCGGAACATCCCGGGGATACGACGCAGCCTTTCCGTCAAAGAAATGTGGTGATTATCATCCTGGAAAGTTTTTCCAAAGAATATAGCGCCTATCTAAATCCCCGTATCCGGAAAGAAAAAGCGACAGGCTACACCCCCTTTTTGGACTCTTTGATGCGCCAATCCATAGTGTTTGACGGCTATGCCAACGGGAAAACATCGGTAGAGGGCATCCCTTCCGTAGTTTCCGGCATCCCTTCTTTGATGGACAAAGCCCTCATTTTCTCGGCATACAGCAGCAATCAAATACACAGTATCGCAAGCTACCTGAAAAAAGAGGGCTACTACGGTGCTTTCTTTCACGGGGGCACAAACGGAACGATGAATTTTCAACCTTTTGCCAAAAATGCCGGGTTCGATGACTATTTCGGCAGGACGGAATATGGCAATGACAAGGATTTTGACGGCAACTGGGGGATATTCGATGAGCCCTTTCTGCAATTTATGGCAAGAAAATTAGATCATTTCCCCAAACCCTTTGATGCTACGGTCTTTACGTTATCCTCTCATCACCCCTATACGATTCCCTCACAGTATAAGAACAAATTTTCCGGCGGCAAACTCCCCATTCTAAAAAGCATTGAATACGCAGATTTTTCGCTTCGCAAATTTTTTCAAAGCATCTCCCGCAAAGCTTGGTTTCAAAATACGATTTTTGTCTTTTCGGCAGACCACACAGCTGTCTCGAGGGATAAATTTTTCAGCAACAGCCTTGGACAATATGCGATTCCTATTTTCATCTATGATCCGCAAGCTTCCCCCGTACGGATTCATAGCATTATGCAACAGACGGATATCCTGCCCAGCATCTTGGATTATCTGCACTATCCGTATTGCGCTTTCGCCTTCGGACAGAGTGTATTCGACAGCACCCGCCTGCATTTTTCCGTCCATTACCGCAATGGCATCTATGAAATGATAACCGACAGCCTGTACGCTAATTTTGACGGGCAAAGCCTGAAAATAAACAAGCTTTTCGAATACCGTAAAGACAGTCTCCTCCGTCATAATAAAGTTCGCAAAGACCGCCTCACCGGGGAAAAATTGGAACGCCTTATCAAAGCTTACGTACAACAGTATAACGAACGGATGATTCACAACCGGCTCGGTTGCAGCCCCCGGAAACAGCCATAAGAAACGCATATAAATGAACTCAACAAAAGAACATATCCTATTTATTATCAATCCTTTATCGGGAGGAAAAGACAAACAAAAAATACCCGGAACGATAGCTTCCTTTTTCCGGGACAAACCTGCTTTTACTTATCAAATTGTTTTTACCGCACACAAAAACCACGCAACGGAAATTGTAGAAGCAAACCGGCACAGAAATTTTACGATTATGGTCGCAGTGGGAGGCGACGGGACGATCAACGAAGTCGGCAAAGCCCTGCTCAACTCCGGCATCGCATTAGGAATCATCCCGCTGGGGTCGGGCAACGGATTCGCTTTTAGTCTGGGATACGAAAAACGGAAAGATATCCGCTATTACCTGCATATCATCTGCCAAAAAAAGGTGATAAAAATAGATACGGGACAACTCAACCGTCAAACTTTTCTAAATATTGCGGGAGCCGGCTTTGACGCTTTTATCGCCCGGAAATTTGAACGTCTGAAAGGCCGGGGACTTATCAACTATGCCCGCCTGACGCTCTTTTCTTTTTTTCGTTTTCATACATTCTCCCTCCGTTCTGCTCAGAAAGAATTCGATAATGTCCTTTTTGTGAGTTTCTCCAACGGCACTCAATTCGGCAATCATTTTGTCATTGCCCCACGATCTTCTATGCAAGACAGCAAAATAGAGATTAGTATCGTCCGTAAACCCCGCATTTGGGAAATTCCGGCATTCATCACAGCACTCCGGCGAAACCATTTTCCCGCCACACCATTTGTAGAACAATGGTCTGCCGGAAAATTTAGCATCCGCACCACAACAACCCAAGACGTTCATATTGACGGCGAATACATAGGGAAGGAAAAAGATTTTGAGATTACTGTCATCCCGCATTCCTTGGATGTTATCGTACTGCGATAGCAAGCGGTAAAACGGGATAAAGCTTTTGCAAAATCCGGTCTATGTTATGATGAAAATTATAGAAGTGTGTTGGCAAAGAAAAAATTGAACTTAATTTGGTTTTTATTTTCAGTTCTTTGTTGTGCTTTCGTGCTTTTTATTCCTTTTGTCAGCGTTGGCAAGTAAGCTCTTTTGCAATTTTGGGTTTTAGCGTTGGCTTGTGCGAATTGCAAATGTGCTATTTGTGCGTTGGCTTACCGTATTTCTATTTTCTTGTAGCAAATTTATCATTCTTGGTTTATGTTTTTTAGCTTGCCCCTAACGGTTTAGCTATGCGTAGTGCGGGTTTTTGAAACACCAATTTTTAATTTACTACTCATATCATTTAATTCTACAATATTCATATTTAGCACTTTACCCGCATTACGTATAGCTTTTGTTGTGTGTAGTGCTTGTTCGTTAAAAAGGTTTAATTGCATATCTTTATTAATTTCTTGTTTGGTAAATTGTTCTTTATAATTTTCCCAATCAATTATATTCAAATCAGGTATTTCCAATTTCAATTCTTGAAAGTTTGTTTCTTTTATTATTTCATTCAAATCAATTCTCATTAACAAATCTTTGGTTATCATTCTTTTAGCGTCTTTAAATGCAATTGATTGAATAAAATTCTGCGTTATTTCTTTATTTAATAAAACCCACGTTATTTCCGCTTCAATTAATGTGTCAAAACCAATAAAATAACAAGTGTCATCAAGCATAACAGGTTTATTGTTAATTGG
>WFZU01000012.1 GCA_015489405.1 Bacteroidales bacterium | reverse complement strand
GAGCAATGCTGCTCTCCGGATGCAATAACGGAACAAAAAAGATGGAAAAACCGAAAAAAATCAGTTTAATGTCTTACCCGGAAACCCGCAAAGTGGATACTGTGGATACCTATTTCGGAGTGAAGGTGCCGGACCCCTATCGCTGGTTGGAAAACGATACGGCAAAGGAAACCCAAGCCTGGGTAGAAGCGGAAAATAAAGTTACCCAAAACTATTTGCAACAAATACCCTTCCGGAAAAAAATCAAAAAACGTCTCGAGAATTTATGGAATTATCCCAAATACGATACTCCTTTTAAGCGCGGAAATCGCTATTTTTATTTCAAAAATGACGGTTTGCAAAATCAGTCCGTATTGTATATGTTGGACCGTTTGGACGGAGAACCCACGGTCTTGTTGGACCCCAACACCTTATCCGCAGATGGTACGGCAGCTCTGTCAGGAATGAGTATTTCCAAGGACGGACATTATCTGGCTTATTCCATTTCCCGTTCCGGCTCGGACTGGCAGGAAATATTTGTGCGCGAAATCGATAGCAAGAAAGATTTGAAAGACCATATCCGGTGGGTAAAATTTTCCGGCATCGCCTGGAAAGATGACGGCTTTTATTACAGCCGCTATGACGCTCCCGTGCAAGGAAAAGAGTTTAGCAACCAAAACGAATACCACAAAGTCTATTACCACCGTTTAGGCGAAGCCCAAACCAAAGACGAACTTATCTACAAAAACGACCGTTTCCCGCTGCGCAATTATTATGCTTCGACGACGGAAGACGAATCCGTATTGGTTTTGACAGAGTCCGAGTCAACCAGCGGCAATGCTCTCTTTGTCAAACGTTATGGAAAGGATAAAGATTTTATTCCGTTAGCCAAAGGCTTTGATTTTGATTATCAGGTGATTGATAATGCCGGGGATCAATTGCTGGTCAAAACCAATGAAGACGCTCCCAAATACAAATTAGTGCTTATTGACCCCGATCGTCCGCAAAAAGAGAATTGGAAAACCATTATTCCCGAAAAAGAGGAAGTCTTGGGGGGCATCACCTTGCTGGGCGGCAAATTGGTCGTCGATTATATGAAAGATGCTTACAGCAAGGTGCTTATCTTTGATTTGCAAGGCAATCAGGAAGGAGAATTGGCGCTGCCCGGGATTGGAACTTTCTCGGGAATGCAAGGCAGAAAAGAGGACTCTACCGGATTCTTTGCTTTCACTTCATTCACTTCGCCCACAACTATTTATCGCTATAACATAAAAACCAACACCCCGGAAATGTACCGGCATTCTGAAATAGATTTCAATTTTGATGATTACGTTACCAAGCAAGTTTTTTACACGAGCAAGGACGGCACCAAAGTCCCGATGTTTATCGTGCATAAGAAAGGAATCAAATTAGATGGGAACAATCCTACTTTGTTGTATGCCTACGGAGGCTTCAATATCAGTCTGACCCCTTCATTCAGTATCACCCGTCTGGTCCTTCTCGAAAACGGCTTTGTCTTTGCGATGCCGAATATCCGCGGCGGCGGTGAATATGGGGAAGAATGGCACAAAGCCGGAACGAAAATGCACAAACAAAACGTTTTTGACGACTTTATCGCGGCGGCGGAATACTTGATACACGAAAAATACACTTCTCCGGAGAAGTTGGCTATCCAAGGCGGCTCCAACGGCGGGCTCTTGATGGGCGCTTGCTTGACGCAACGTCCGGATTTGTTCGGGGTGGTCTTGCCGGCAGTCGGCGTCTTGGATATGTTGCGCTACCATCTCTTTACGATCGGCTGGGCTTGGGCTTCGGACTACGGACGTTCGGACGAATCCAAAGAGATGTTTGAATACCTGTATGCCTATTCGCCCTTGCATAATATCCGTAAGGGAACGTGCTATCCGGCGACCCTTGTAACCACGGGAGACCATGACGACCGGGTTGTCCCTGCCCATTCCTTTAAGTTTATAGCTACGCTGCAAGCAGCTCAGGGCTGCGACCATCCGGTGTTGATACGTATTGCTACCAAAGCCGGACACGGCGCCGGGAAGCCTACTTCAAAAATCATAGAGGAATATGCCGATTTGTGGAGTTTCACAATGTGGAACCTGGGAGTTAGTCCCAATCAATAGTTTGTCGATATTCAAAAGATCAATTTTCTTTTGCTGTTGAAGTTTCCGGCAGGTACAGTATGATATTTATATCTGCATACAAAAAACGGGAAAGATAGACACTTTCCCGTTAATTTGATTTATGATCTTTGGTCAAAAAACTTCCTCCCCCTCTTCCCTGGAATTTGTTTACGATGTTTTTATCATTTTATGCCTTTTGTTGACAGAAAGACTCCTTCAACTTCTTTTTTTCTTTTTCTTGCGTTATACACTTTCTTCCCTGTATAACCGGCAGCAAGGACTAACAAAATAGCAATGCTTCCGTCGACGGGTGCACCGACCGGAGGGTCTCCGGAGCCCGGAGGATTACCACTTCCACCGCCCGGATGGGGTGGCGTTTGTGCGAATAATACGGAACTGAATAATACGAATAGCAAAAGGTAGATTAGATTCTTCATACACTTTTTTATTTATGAGCAATGCTTATTTGACGTTTTTTGAATATATAATACTTAGCCTGTGCTTGGTTGAGCAGACTCAATATACCGTTCAATTCCCGCTCGCATTCTTGATGGAGGCTCTTCGCTTGTTGGAAGTTGATAGTCTCCAGGTTGTCATGATGGGCTATGGATAGCTGATTCAGGCGCTTTTGAGCTTCTTTGTATTTCCCTATGATCGTTTGTAAATCTTTGTTTTGGCGGGTGTTTGGCGTTTGCGTCCTTTCGAGTTTGCTAATAATTTGGGAGAGCAATTGCGAAGAACGTAGGATAGAAATACGCAAAGCTTTACTATTATCGATAATATCTTTTTTGTTTTTGCCAAAACCGGCGGCAATCAAACCATTGTTTTGGAAAACATATTCTTTGGCATCCACCAAACATTTATATGCCGAATGGTGAATATCTATTTCTTTATTGTTTGGTGGTGTCCCGGGAGAAGCCAAAAGGAGCCCGCTTCCGGAAATCATCCAGAGCATCAGACCAAAGTATAAAACAACAGTTTTCATTTTCCCTTTTTTGCCAGTCTACACTCAATATGTATGCCAAGATTACAATGGGCTGAAAATCAGTTTGATATATATTCTGATTGCCGATAAAATGTCTAATATTTAGACAAGTAGTCTCATTATGGGAGGTTTGTCTATTCGTTTTTGACCTTAGTTTGTATTTTTGTCATGAATACACGAATGAATTTTTTTGACTGCGGGGCGCTGCAATGGCACAATTATTCAATGATACAATTATACAATGG
>WFZU01000011.1 GCA_015489405.1 Bacteroidales bacterium | reverse complement strand
TCTCCAAGCCCAAGAAGTAAAATTTGAAGAATATGATTTGGACAACGGTTTGCATGTCATTCTTCAACAAGACCATAGCGCTCCGGTCGTTACGGTCGGTGTAATGTATCATGTAGGTGCCAAAGATGAAGACCCCGGACGCACCGGCTTTGCCCATTTTTTTGAACATTTGATGTTTGAAGGGACGAAACATATTCCGCGGGGAGCATGGTTCAAAATCGTTACCGGAAGAGGAGGACAAAATAACGCCAACACGACCGATGACCGCACCTATTATTACGAAGTATTTCCCTCCAACAATTTAGAGACCGGACTGTGGATGGAAGGCGAACGTATGGGGAGTCCCGTCATTAATCAAATCGGAGTAGATACACAAAACGAGGTCGTCAAGGAGGAAAAACGTTTACGCGTGGACAATAGAGCCTACGGTCACATCATTGAAGCCATCAAAAAATATTTGTTTGTAAAACATCCCTACCGCCATACGACCATCGGTAAAATGGAAGATCTGGATGCCGCCACCTTGGATGAATTTATCGCTTTCAACAAAAAATTCTATATTCCTAACAATGCCGTTTTGGTTGTCAGCGGGGATTTCGATAAAGAGCAAGCCAAAAAGTGGATAAAAAAATATTTCGGGAATATCCCACGGGGAAAAGACATAAAAAGACCTCATTTCGCGGAAGACCCAATCAAAGAAGAGATAAAAGCTAAATATTATGACAAGAATATTCAACTTCCGGCACTGCTCTTGGCTTACCGCACACCGGGAATGAAATCCCGTGATGCCTATGTGCTGGATATGATCTCGACATTACTCAGTTCGGGAGAGAGTTCGAGACTGTACAAAAGGCTCGTGGATAAAGAGAAAAAAGCAATGCAAATATATGCTTTCAATATGGCACAGGAAGATTACGGCGCCTACATTATTTTCACCATTCCTATGGGAGGCGTTTCGCTCCAAGACATCAAAAATTCTATTGATGACGAAATTAAGAAATTGCAGACGGAACTTATCTCCGAAAGGGAATACGAAAAGTTGCAAAACATTATGGAAAAGAATTTTGTCAACTCCAATGCCACATCCGAAGGAATCGCCCACAGCCTCGCAAACTATTATATGCTCTACGGCAATACTAACCTTATCAATGACGAAATAAAAATCTATCGTTCCATTACCCGCGAAGAGATACAAAAAGCAGCTCAAAAATATCTTGCTCCCAATGCCCGCGTATCCCTGGAATATCTTCCCGAACAAAAAGAGCAACAAGAAAAATAATTTATCAATATAGACCCAATGTCATATTCAAAAAAACACACAGCTATGAAAAAGCTTATTAACATATTGGCAATCATAATTTTAGGCATCAATTTACCAGCACAAACAGATTTGCCGGAGATGCCTCCGGAAGGTCCTGCTCCGAAAATCAATTTAGAAAAGCCACAGAGGTTTACGCTCGACAACGGACTCCGCGTATTGGTGGTTGAAAACCATAAACTCCCGCGTGTTTTCGCCAAATTGCGCATTGACAATCCACCGGTGCTTTTGGGAGAGAAAAAAGGAGTAGAGAGTTTGTTGGGTAGTTTATTCGGTACCGGCTCGGAGTCTAACAGCAAAGATTCGTACAACGAGGAAATTGATTTTATGGGTTCTTCTGTCTATTTCGGTCCGGGCTCTTTCTATATGAGCTCTTTGAGCCGCTTTTTCCCCAAGACTTTTGAGCTGGCAACAGATCAAATCCTCCATCCGGCTTTCAGTGAGGAAGAGTTGCAAAAAGAGAAAGACAAAATGATTGAAAGGATTAAGTCCGGCGAAAAAACCGTTGCCACGGCTGCCTCACATTTGCGGGCAAAAGTGGGCTATGGAAAAGGGCACCCGTACAGTGAGTTTGCCACTATCGAAACGGTCTCCGCCATTGATTTGCAAGATGTCAAAGACTATTATCAACACTATTTCAGACCTAATAATGCGTATCTGATTATCGTGGGAGATGTACATTTCGATGAAATACGGAAAATCGTGAGCGACCATTTCAAATCCTGGAAGAAAATCGATATGAATATCCCTCCCGTACCGGAAATAGAAGATACCGGAAGTCCTTTCATCGCATTTGTCAATATGCCCAATGCCGTGCAATCGGATATTAGCGTAGTTCATTCTTCTGCTTTGCGCAAAAACAATAAAGACTATTTTGCCGCTTTGATAGCCAACAACATTTTGGGCGGAGATTTTAACAGTTATCTGAATATGAACCTTCGCGAAGCACACGGATGGACTTACGGTGCAGGCTCCGGATTAAGCACGGATAAATACGGCGGGCTTTTCTCAACCCGTGCTAATGTTCGCAATGAAGTAACGGATTCGGCAGTCGTAGAAACCCTCAACCAAATGAAAAAAATCATTGAGGAAAAAGCAGACCCGAAGCAAGTAGAAATAGTCAAAGCCGGCTACTCCGGAAAATTTGTGATGAATACGGAAGACCCGGAAACCGTTGCGGACTATGCTCTGGACATTGAAATGAACAATCTGCCCGAAGATTTCTACGAAAATTATTTAAGCCGGCTCGAAGCGGTTACGATAGATGAAATTCTAGCTGCCGCACGGAAATATATCCATCCGGAGAAAGCAAAAATTTTGGTGGTCGGCGCTGCCAAAGATGTATTGCCCAGCTTGGAATCCTTACATATCCCGGTAAAATATTTCGACAAATACGGCAATCCTACCGTAAAGCCAAAGCTCTCCGCCGATTTGCCCGAAGGGGTGAACGTGAAAAGCATCTTGGACAAATATTTTGACGCTATCGGAGGAAAAGATAAAGCCGAAAAAATTCAAAGTCTTCAAATCAGCGGAGAAATCACTATGCAGGGAATGAGCGTGCAAGTCCTTAACAAAGCCGCCAAACCTCATAAATTTTACACCAAAGTGTCAATGATGGGCAATGTGCTCAATGAAATCGTTTTCGACGGAGAAAAAGGATACAGCGTTTCCCAAGGACAACGCAAAGAACTGGAGACGGACAAGATAGAGGAACTGAAAACTACCAGCCAGCCTATCAATATTTTGGGATTGTATGAAACAGGTGAATACATCGGAAGAGAAAAATCTGACGGAAAATCCTATGACCTTGTCAAGAAGGGAAATACAACCTACTATTTTGACACCGAAACAGGTCTGGCAACCAAAGAAGTAGCAAAAGAGACTATCAACGGACAAGTGCTGACTCAAGAAAAGATTATGTCAAAATATGAGATGACCAAAGGCGGTATCCGTCAGCCGATGGAAATTACCTTAAAGACAGGTCCCCGTGAAATGAAATTGGTAGTTAAGGAGATTCTGGTGAATGTCCCGTTTCAAAACGAAGATTTTGAATAGTTAGAACTTGTCTGTAATGTCCGACTTCTGCGTTACGCTTGTTCTGAAACCAGTCATTTCGGCAAGCTCAATACATCGCATTGACGTAAGTCAACTCCTTGATTTTGAGCATTTCGCAAGCCTTGTTCTTGAACATTCCAGCTCAAGCTCTTGACTTTATGGACCAGCACCGGTTAAATCCGTGGGAAAGCCAATAGGTACTCCCGTCTCCTTATACGTCTGCCCGGAGAAAGGACAACTCATTGAGATTGCAAATGCGTTCTCCCCCGCCGGAGAGGTGCAAAATAAGCTGCCCGAAAGGGGTAATGCCGTTGATTTTCGCCCTGATTCTCTCACCCTTGTAGAGAAAGTCTGCATTCTGCCCGTATAAGTACATATGTTGGAGGTAAGATGAGACGAGGGCATCTGTATTTTGAAGGGAGAAATCGTGGTATTTCCGGAGTATATTTTCCGTTATCCGGCGAAAAACTTCCTGCACGGAAAAAGACTTTTGCGTTTGCAAAAAAAGGGAAGTAGGATTAGGAATCGCAAGCGGGAAATGCCCCTCATTAACGTTTATACCAATGCCGGCAATGGCACCTTCTATCCGGTTATTTTGAAGGAACAGTTTTATCAGAATACCGGCTATTTTGCGGTCTTCCACATAAATATCATTAGGCCATTTGATTTTCACTTTCCGTTGCGGGAGCAAACTTTGGAGCGTCTCTCTGATAGCCAAAGAAATAACGATATTAAGAAGAAATTGACGTTCCGCCGGCAACGAATCCGGCTTCAACAAAAGACTGAAAAGCAGATTCTTACCGGATGAAGAATACCAACTGTTTGTTCCCTGCCCCTTGCCCTCCGACTGGGACTTAGCCATCACAATGGTGTAAGCTCTTAAGGCGGGATAAGCGATATACATTTTCTCCAAAAAGAGATTGGTCGAATCGATGGTATTCAGTTGAATGATATTGCAGGAATACGGCATATCTGAATGTTTAAATTCCATCCCAAAAAAACTCAACGGTTCCGGTATTGCCGGTAATCAAAAGTTTCGATGTTATAATCCCGGTAAGGATCGCACAACCCCTTAATGTACAACGTTTTATACAAACGGGAAAGACTTATCCGGTATCCGAAATAGAAGTCCATTCCGGTAATATCGCTCAATCCCAAAAGGTTGCTAAAACGATCGCTTCCAAACATAAGATTACCCAGGCGTATAGCAATCCCGATTTTAGGTCGCTTCCAATCATAGTCATAAATGCTAAGCGGTACGCCAATACCAAGCCAACGAGTCTCATAGCGATAATTGAAAGAAATAACACTCGAACGCATCAAATAATTCTCTCCCATATTGAATGGAATAACAATTTTAGCATGCAGAAAATTGCGTGCATCCAAGGGATAATCGGCTTCAATATTGAAGCTCGAAGGAAGAAACATACGGAAACGGCGGGAATGTTCTTGGGTATTGTCCGGATCAAAATACCGCATCAATTTTAAATCCAAGGTATGTAAAGAGTTTGCCATCAAAGTATCGGTGTATTTTTCCCAATGAGCATACGTATTCGTGTATTTATGAGCGTAGGAATTTCTATAAAAATTGATGTAGCCTATATCCGAAAGAGAAAGGGAAATACGGTAATTATAGGGTTCGAATTCCCATTCACACACCCGGCCATGAAACGGAGGTTGTTGTATATGAGCCGTCCGTTGATAAGTAATTCCAATATCTCCGCCAAAACCGAAATTATTAAAAAAAGGCGAGGTGAATCCCAAGGAAGAAAGCGTAGCATCACGACTTAGTGCCCCACCATAGCCATACTCGAAAGAAGCCTCCGGAACATTCGCAACCGTATCATTGTACACAATATACTCCAAATCATCAATTTTCATATAGCCCCCAAAATTAGCAAACAAAGGCTTTAACGTAACACCGGCAGCCAAGAAATCCCAGCCTTCCCGGTAAAAAGTATAGGCATAACTAAAACCCAACTCCATCCAACTCAAATAGCCTAAATGCATCTTTTGAGGTTGGTGATGCATAAAAAGAGTATTGTGCTGGTAATCAAAATCTATCGCTTCATACAAAAAATTGGCAATATCCTGCGTCATATTCCCAAAATGAAAATTTTGTTTGTAAGCTGTTGTCAATGCAAATGCATGCCGCTCGTAAACGAACATTGCACCGGGACCTATAAGATGATTGTAAATATTTCCGAATTTAAGTTTGTCATTGCGATAAATGTCAAAATACCTTACCTCATTCTCACTGTCATAATACACCGGCAGCTCATATTCCCGTGTAAAAAACGTATTAATACGATAGTCACTCCCTTTCAAGAAAGCATAATTGCTATTGAATGAGAAAGAATTTCCCATGAGATTTATATCCATATACAACCGGTTGGAGGTCATTTTTGCAGGATTATCATAGACTCCGTACAGTCCGGCATAGTTACTTCCCGAGAGGGCAAGATAATCCTGTGCACCCAAAAACGAGAACGCTTCAAGGAGATTAAATAAAATAAAAAAAAGTATAATTTTCACTACTCTCATTCGGATGCAAAAGTATAAAAAAAATTGCCCAACGTACTATAAATAACGTTGATATCAAAAAATATTATGTATATTCACGTAACAGACTCCCCCCACTTTAAGGAAACTTGCCTTACATGCGACCCAATAAATGGTGTATAAAAATAAAAACTTAGCTTTCGTTAACGATAATATTATGCACAATTTCCGATTTGGCCGAAAGCATTGCCGTCACCCCGCAATAACGCTCCTGGGACAAGGAAACCGCTTTTTCCAATTTAGCCATCGGTAAATCTTTTCCCGTAAAAATGTAATTAATGGTAATGGTTTTATAATACTTGGGATGTTCTTCGGTCATCTCGCCTTCTACTTCAACATTGAAAGCATCAAATTGAACTCTCATTTTGTTCAAAATAGAAACCACATCCATTCCGGTACATCCACCCAAAGAAACTAAAGTCAAAGGCTTCGGACGGGGACCTCTATCCCTCCCTCCTACTTTTTCTGTAGCATCCAACATTATGGAATGCCCGTTGACTCCGGCTTCAAACGCCATCTCCTCTTTCCAGGTTACATTCACTTTCTCTTTCATAATCCTCTATTATTCAAAAAAAAAAATACTATTTTTGAGCTGTTCGTTGATAAGACTCAGCAGGCTGCAAAGGTACAACTAATTTTTATGGGAGGAGAAAAAATTTCCGGGAATTATTCCGCAATGCAGAGAGTCCACAATCTCACCGCTTTCCGAAATACGATAGACCCGGCCGCGTTGATTATAATCCACCGGATCCGAAACCAAAATATCATTTTTGTATGCTCCTAATCCGTACAAACCGTGAGACGACTTCCAGCAGCATTTCATCTGCAAACTGTCTGCATCTACATCTTGGCTCATAACACATTCTTGGTAAATGTAATACAATATGTTCCCCTGCCTGTTTACCGTCAGATTAACGGGGTGTAGATGTTTGTCCGGAAACGCTAAATCAACCTCCACCTCATAAGACACTGCATCAATGCCAAGTAAATGCGCTTCGCTATCATCTTCCTGCGGGATGCCGTTCCAGCCCCTTCCGGAACACATTATCCATATTCTACCTTTGTAATCACTCACAATGCCCGTAGGTTTAGGATATACGGACAAATTTTTCACCAAGACATCCTCTCCGGTATCCATAATGCTCACCGTACTGTCAATATCAAATCCACCTTGATTGAGTACCCATAAAGTATGATTCTCTATCCACATTTTTTCCGGACCGGTACCAGCAGGGATTTCCTTTTTCAAGGAAAGATGAACCGAATCTTCGAGAGCAAAAACCTTCACACTATTGTCCCACGCACTGACATACAACTTTCCGGCATCCGTCAAAATGTATCGCGGGTAGGGAATATGCTCAATCGTGTTGAGCGAAGCAAAATCCTGTTGGTTTACAACCTCAATTTTGTTGGCATTATTCACCACGATATACATATATCTCCCATCAATGGAAAACACCGACTGCACAATATTGCCCAGCGGGAAATGGTTTTTAAGTTGAAAAATAGAGGATATCAAACTGTCATCGGCTTCGTGAAAAAAGTCAATCGTTCCGGTACCTGATTGAAAAGGACCTTCATTGACAATGAAAAATCCCGGCTCTTGAAACACAGACTCCGGTGCAGGCTGCGTTTTCTCCGGATGACAAGAAGATAACAGCACTATCAGACTGAAAAACAGCAAACACTCCTTTCCCATCATATTCTTCCATTTTCTCCAAACAATTAGCACGTACACTATTTTTCAAAGCAGTTGTATATCCCATCTTACCGGGATAATATCGCAAAAACGGCAAGAGTGTTTTTGCAAAGGCTAATACATTCTATTGTCCCTTACATTGTAGGAGCTGAAAACATATCATCCCGTTCCGTTACTGCCAAGACCGGTACTTCGGAATGATTGATAATCGGACGGGCATGACTACTAAAAATAACATTCAACTTGCTACGGCTTGCCACGGCAACAATAGCAATCATATCCGCTTTGGATTGTTTTGCATAAGCTATCACATCTTCTTCCGGCTCTTCAGATATCAAATCTGTCCGGTTGAATTTAACTCCTTCCTCAAGCAAAAACTTCTCCGTCTGTTGTGCATAAAGCCTGATTTTGGTATTGATATCTGCATCTTTGGACGGAAACAAAGAAACAATCTCAACGGTACTTCCAAAGATGCGGGCAATACGGGCGGTAAAAGGAACTTTTTGACGGGTCTCCGTAGAAGAGTCAATAGGCAAAAGGATCGTATTAATGCCCCGGGAGAAATCAAAACTTTCACGGATAGTAATCACCGGTGTTTTCGTATAAGATATGATCCGGAAAGCATTACTGCCAACCCAAAACTCGTCAAAACCGGAAATACCGTGCGTACCGGCAATTACCAAATCCATTCTCTCGCCGTCGGCAACTTCCGCAATTTGTTCGTGCACTTTCCCTTCCCGGATAACATAACTCAATTTCCCTTTACAGCCCGGCTGATATTTGTGAATGAGTTTCTCAAACTCCTTGACCACCAAAACCATACGCTCTTCTTTAGTTTGCTCCTTGGTAAAAGGAATATAGGAGGAGAGTTGCTTTTTTACCCATATCATCTTGATGTTGGCATGAGTCTTATTGGAAAAATAAATAGCGTACTCCAATGCGTGCAGCGAGCATGGAGAAAAATCAATGGCAACGAGAATATTTTTCATAACATTTATCTTTTTATAATTTTTGCTAAATTAATAATAATATTGTACATAAAACGCAAAATGCCCTAAAAAGTTTTGGAAATTATCCGGAGGCGTATAATATTATCACACAAACGTCTCACTACCAAGAATCTACATATTCATTTTTTTATTAGACTTTGTCTATTGCCAACAAAACAAAATGATTGTTCCGGCAAAATTACAGCTATTTTCCGGAAACCGGAGAATACACCAACCCCTGTTTTATCTACGATAAACCGGTTGCCTTTTTGAGAAAAATCGTTTCTGCGAGCACCGTTATTTCATTAAAAACCAAAAAAGTGTATTTCATTTTAAAAATTTTTTATATCTTTGCTCCCGTAAACAAAAAAAAGAAGAGATTATGAAGAAAATTTACTTTTTACCGGTATTACTCATTTTTGTGTCCGGTCTTTTTGCACAGGGCGGAAATGAGTTTTTTGCACCTCAACATTTAACGGGGGAAAAAATTGGAGACACCATTCACGTTACTTGGGACGAACCGGGCAACGGCGCCCAATGGATACACTGGGATTCCAGTGCGTATTATACTTC
>WFZU01000010.1 GCA_015489405.1 Bacteroidales bacterium | reverse complement strand
TGTATTAGGTGCCGGCATTGCCGGACACACTGCTTCTACGTATTTGCGAAAATGGTTGAGCAAAAAGCATGAAGTGGTCGTAATTTCTCCCAATTCAAAGTACCAATGGGTACCTTCGAATATCTGGGTTGGAGTAGGGCGGATGAAGCCCGAAGAGATTTATTTTGATTTAGCTCCCAAATACAAAAAGTGGGGGATTGACTTCAAACAAGCCAAGGCTACGGCTATTCACCCTGAAGGTGATAGCGGGAGCGACCGTCCCTATGTGGCGATAGAGTACGTCGGCGACCGTGCCGGAGAGACCGAGAAAGTCGATTATGATTTTTTGGTGAATGCCACCGGTCCCGCTTTGCGTTTTGATAAGACGGAAGGTTTAGGTCCACATCTGGGGAATACGGTTTCGGTATGTAGTTTTGATCATGCGGCTCATGCTTGGGAAGAATTGCAAAAGAGCATTGCCAAGATGGAAGCCGGAGAGAAACAAAAGATCTTGATCGGATTGGGACACGGAGGGGCTACTTGTCAAGGAGCCGCCTTTGAATATATTCTGAATGTCGCCTACGAATTGAAGAAGCGAAAGCTCGACCACATGGCGGAAATCACTTGGATAACGAATGAATACGAATTAGGTGATTTCGGTATGGGCGGTGCTTATATCAAGTATGGTGGTTATATTACTCCGACGAAGATTTTCACGGAATCTTTCCTCGCCGAGCGGGAAATACATTGGATCAAGAGAGCCTCCGTCTATAAGGTGGAGAAGGGAAAAGTCTATTATGAAGACTTTGACGGCAATGAGAAGACGCAAGACTATGATTTTGCTATGTTGATTCCTGCCTTTTCCGGTCCCGGGATCAAAGCTTTTAACAAATCCGGAGAAGACATTACCAATGTGTTATTTAAACCCAATGGTTTTATGGTAGTTGATGCCGATTATACTCCCAAACCTTATGAAGAGTGGAGCGCTGCGGATTGGCCGGAAACCTATCAAAATCCGGATTACGAAAATATTTTTGCTGCAGGAATTGCTTTTGCTCCTCCTCATGCTATTTCAAAACCCCATAAAACACCGTCCGGAAGACCCCTTTCGCCGGCTCCCCCGAGAACGGGAATGCCCTCCGGCGTTATCGGGAAAATTGTGGCACAAAATATTCGAGACTGGATTAAAAGCGGTAGCCCGAAACTTAAACACCGTGCCTCTATGGCAAAAATGGGTGCCGCCTGTATTGTATCTGCGGGCTATGGTATGACCAATGGCTCGGCAGCAACGATGACCGTGTTTCCCATTGTACAAGACTGGGAAAAATATCCAAAGTACGGGCGTTCGATGAGATACACGATGGGAGAACCCGGATTGGCAGGACACTGGCTGAAATGGTTTATGCACTATATGTTCTTGCACAAAGCCAAGGGATATCCGTTCTGGTATTTATTGCCCGAGTAATAGGTTGATAATAAATGAGGTATAAATTAAAAAAACAATAATATGAGTTTACGTAGAAAAAGAGGGTACACGGATTTTACTTACGCTCCGGTACCCACCAGAGCAACCGTCTTTTGGAGACGTTGTATCATCTATCAAGCTTGGAGATGGCTTGTTTTGAATATCAAAATATTGAGAATTGTTGTTGGGGGACACTCCTAAAAATGCTCTCAATCCTACAAAAAACAGCCTCCGTATTGCGGAGGCTGTTTTTTTGTGTTTCTATCAGTTTGTCCGAAATGGCTCTTAGTTGAAGGCTACTCCTTTGTATAACCATAGATAGATGATGACGAGCACCAAAATTCCGGCAATAAGGACTACTGTATTGGTGAGAACAGGAGATAATTTTGTATGGGCTTTGCTCGTATCAAAGTTAGGACTTTTGTACCCGATGAATACCGGAAAGAGCGGAATGACTGCAAACAGCGGTAAGAGTAGAAATTCTATTGTTAAATTGGGTAATGCGAAAACAAGCAGTATTAATGTGCCGGCAAGCCAGGGCAAAAGTGCAATGAAAAATAAATTCCAAAAACGGAATTGTTTTTTTACAAGATTTTCCGAGAATGAAATATTAAGGAATTTTCGTTGCATTAAGATTCCTGCTAACAGCATCAGGATAACAAAAATAATGGTAACTATTATTTCAATCTTATTTACACCGGAGGTAAGAAATGTCCACTCGGAGGCATAGATAAATCCGCTCCGCGTTATCACACCGTCTATGTAGGCGCCGAAAAACAGATTGATAGCATTCAGAAAAGTCCAAAGCCAAAGCAACTTAATGAAAAATCTTCCTCTGACCGAACGAATACGGAAGACAAAAACAAATATTCCGAACAGAAGCATCAGTATAGGAGCAATCCCGAAAATCGCAATCAAAGCTTCTCTGTAATAAAGCGTGGAATAGGTACTCAACGGCCAAAATATCTTGGACTGGTAGAGCACGGCGGGAATGCTGAAAAAGCTTGCCGTGAAAATAGTGATAAGATTATCAATCAAATATAAAACGACAAATGAAATAAGAAAAGCACTTAGTGAATGAACGAAAGTCGTAAGCAGTTCTTTCCTCGAACCGGAGGATGAAAATAACGTCAGTGTATTTTCTCTGAAATCCAACAGTCTTGCGTGGATGGATTCCCATTGAAAGCGTCTTTTCTGAAAGAAATACAAGAAAGATTGTTTTGCCCGGAAGGGGATGCCCGTTATCCATTCAATAAGCATTCTTCTTTGCGCTTCGCGAAAAGCTTCTTTGCGAATTTTCTCGGAGCGTGATTCCGTTTTCTTGGGAAACGGATTTTTGAGAAAGGAGATTATTCGATTTCGAGTATTGTTATAAGTTATTAAGAGTATTTTTTTCCGGTGTTTCCATTTCAAGCGGGAGAGCTCTTTTCGCTTCCTCCTCTTGCGCAGGCGCTCTTGCCTCTCCAATTTTCTTATTTTGGCACGGTTTATCTTCTTTCTACGAACAGCCATTTATCAATGTCTTTTTTACCCTACTTTTTTGTTTAGAACGTGATGTTTTGCAAGTTTACTCTATTTCGATAGAGTAGGGGAGTGTTGCTTGCACTCCCTTGTGCTCCAACAGTTTCTGCAGGTAACCAATATTCTTGTCTATTTTTTCTAAGGTCGCGCCCAGCTGAATGTTACTTTGTCCCGACAGATCGCTAAGAATTTGTTCGAAAAGTTCTTTCTCTTTGGGGTATTCAACATATCGAAAAGTTGATAGGTTTGCCAATTGGGCAGCCTTGTTGACAGCTGCCTCTATGCCGCCAAACTCATCTATCAGCCGGATACCCAGCGCATCTTTTCCTGCCCAAACTCTACCTTGTCCGATGCTGTCCACATCTGCGATAGCCATTCCCCTGCCTTCCGATACATTCCGGGTGAATGTGGCATAAATGTTTTCTATCTGTTGATGTAATTTCTCTTTCTGGAAAGAGGACATTCCTTTGTTAATGCTGATATAATCTGCATTGCTGTTAGATTTGACTTCGTCAAAACGGATGCCTAATTTTTCGTTGAATAATTTTTCGGCATTGGGAATGATTCCGAAAACACCAATTGAGCCGGTGATACTCACCGGGTCGGCATAAATGTAGTTGGCTTTGCAGGAGATATAGTATCCCCCCGAAGCAGCCACTCCACCCATAGAAACGACAACGGGCTTGACTTCTTTGAGCAGCTCTATTTCTCTCAAAATAATATCGGAAGCGAGGGCATCTCCTCCGGGAGAATTTATGCGAATTACAACCCCTTTGATGCTGTTGTCCCGTCGCAGACTGCGAAACAGTTCGGCATATTCACCGTCCGTAATAGAGTTTTCAATATCGCGGTCGCTCTTTATGATGTTTCCGCTGGCATATACGATAGCGATTTTGTCCTTACTCCATTTCCGCCGGGCACGGGAGATATTCAAATAGCTTGTTTCGGAAACATAATTGTCTTTCAGTAGCTTTTCTACGCCCAATTTGTTTCTCAAAATTTCCAGGAACCTGTCGTAGGTCAGTTTCCCCTCGATAAAGCCCAGCGAAAGGGCACTATCCGGATTTTGCAGGCTGAGCAGGTCGGCAGCTTTATTGACATTGGAGAGCGGAAGATTTCGTCCGGAGGCAATTCCTTGCGAAACCGTCTCCCAAATGGATTCGGTAAATTTCTTTGTCTGTTCGCGGTTTGCCTTGCTCATTCTATCCATAATGAAGGGCTCGACAGCACTTTTGTATTTTCCGTGACGAATAACTTGGGCTTGGATGTCAAGTTTGTCAAGCAAACCTTTGAAGAAAGCAATCTGTACGTAAATACCCTTCAGGTCAATGCTCCCTTGTGGATTGAGGTATATCTCATCGGCTACACTGGCAAGGTAATATGCTTTTTGAGACATCACATCGCCGTAGGCAATAACAAATTTTCCGCTTTCTTTGAATTTCTTCAAGGCTTCGCGAATTTCGAATATGTTGGCGTATGAAGTAGGGACATCACTCAAATGCAAATAAATACCTTTGATATGATGGTCGGAAGCTGCCATATCAATCATCCGGAGAATGTCCGACAAGCCGGGTTGAATACGAAACATTGATTTAAAATCAAATATGTTGTCCGGTTTATTGGGGGTCCTGTCCGGAATGGAATGGTCTAATCGCAAGTTTAGTACGGAGTTTTCTTTTAGTTTAACTTCTTTCGGTTTGCCGATACTTTGAAGAGCACTTGCGATTACAAGGAGTATGAAAAAAACGATGATGATAGAAATGAAAAATCCCACCATCGAACCAAACACAATTTTAAAAAAATTTCCCATTTTGTAAAGATTATTTCAAGATGTAAAATTACTATTTTTTTATTGCCGGTTTTATTTTCTTTATTTATTTAGCGGAAAGAACGGAAGACACCCGGGAAAAATATCCGGCTGCCGGTAAATGGAAGTATGGAAGATATTGTAATTTTGTCCGGAACAAATTTAGGAGAGAAAACAGAAAACCTCTCCCTTGCCCTCCGGTTGATGATAGCGAACTTAGGGGATGTGGTGCGTACATCGCCTGTATATCAATCGACTGCCAGCGGTTTTGAGGCTCCGGATTTTCTCAACCAACTGCTCGTGTTCCGGATTGACAAGAAGTGGAATCCTTATATGCTATTGTCTCTCTTGCAGGAAATAGAACGGAAAATGGGGCGGAAAGAGAAGACGGTGAACAAGCAATATCATTCCCGTATCATAGATTTGGACATACTCTATTATGGGGAGTGGCAACTTATCAGCCCGACACTGTGCATCCCTCATCCACAGACCATGGAAAGACCCTTTGTGGGACAGATGTTAGCGGAGATAATGCCCGATTTCATTCCTCCCGGACAAACTCATTCCATTCGCTATTTGGTAGAAAACAGACTTTTGAACCGCACGGAAACCGGAGGAGAAATCGTTCGTAAGATTCAATAACAATCACAAAATTCCGTATGAAAAAAAGATAGAATAATGGGAGAAAAAAAACAAAAAAAATTACCTGCTAAATTATATAAAGCCTGTGTTATCACATTGAGTGACAGGGCTTATCGCGGAGAGTATGAGGATAGAAGCGGTCCCGAAATAAGATCTTTGTTGCGTCATTTCTTTGAAAAGGAAGGAGTGGAATATGAGATATCGCATACCGTCTTGCCGGATGACGAGCAGATGTTGAAAGCTGAGATAGAGAAGGCTTTGGCGGAAAAAACAGATTTTCTTTTCACCAGCGGTGGTACGGGAATCGGTCCGCGGGATATTACACCGGAGGTGGTAAAACCGTTTATTCACAAAGAGATACCCGGCATTATGGATTTGATACGGATAAAATACGGCTTGCAAAAACCGAATGCTGCAATCAGCCGGTCCATTGCCGGCATTCACCGCAATACCTTTATATACACGCTTCCCGGAAGTGTGCGTGCCGTGCGGGAATATATGGAGGAGATATTGAAGGTGCAAAGGCATCTTGTTTTTATGCTCTATGGTATAGATGTGCATTCTTGATTCTTTTTTTTGTGGCAGTTGTGTCCGGAAAACCCGGTAAAGCTTGCGAGAAAAAAATATTTCAAAAAAATTAAAGAAAAATTTGTTATATGAAAATAATGAGTAATTTTGCCGCCCAGTTTTAGATAATAAAAAGATAAGAAATGGCAAATCATAAGTCGGCATTAAAGAGAATTCGTCAGACAGAAAAGAGAAGACTTTATAGAAGGTATTATGCAAAGACGATGCGTAATGCAGTTCGCGATTTTAGGAAACTTACTAAAAAAGATGAGGCTGAAAAACAAATCAACGGTTTGATTTCGCTGATTGATAAGAATGCTAAAAGAGGAATTATTCATAAAAATAAAGCCGCTAACTTGAAATCAAAGTTGATGCATTTTATGGCAAAGTTATCATA
>WFZU01000009.1 GCA_015489405.1 Bacteroidales bacterium | reverse complement strand
CCCCAATCCTGGGCTATCGTCGGCAGCCAGTCTATCAATACGCTGGAAGATATCTTTGTCGTGGACATCAATTCTATCCATAAAATCTCTAACCGGCGAAACAAAAGAACCTTGGACATTGTCCTTAGTCTGGTTTTGTTGCTAAGCTTTCCGGTGAATATGTTTTTTGTCAAGAAAAAGGGAAAATATCTGCGTAATCTCTTTCAGATAGCGCTTGGCAAGAAGTCTTTTGTGGGATATAGCCGGCACGTCTCCGCTCCGGAATCCAATCTCCCTCCGATCAAGCAAGGAGTATTGAGTCCGGCAGACCGTTTCAAGGAAGTTTTGGACGAGGATACGCTTCACAATCTTAATATGCTGTATGCCAAAGATTATAGCATTAAAAACGATCTTCGTATCATTTATAAGGCTTTTGACAAACTTGGAAACGGCTGATTCCCGGAATTACATTATAGACCTGCTCTATTGATAGTCTTCCATTTTCAAATTTAGCTCTTCGAAAATCTCTTTTAATGTCTCCTCGGCTGCATCGCCTGCTTCTTCGGCTTGTTTTACAAGGAATTTTATGTCCTCCTGCATCCCGTTTTCCGAATAAAACTTCAATTGTTTTTTCAACTTTTTAGCATCTTTGTCAAAAAGCTCATCAAGAATATCTTCGGTGGATTCTTTTGCCCTGATGAGATTGTATTCAAATTCATATTTTTTTAAAATAATCTCATCTTTCCAAGTCAGCTCTTGTTTGAATTTATTGTACCATTCACCACGATATTTTTGAAATTTTTTGTCTGCCTCTTTCCACTCCTCCGGGCTCAATTTTGAGGTTTTAACCTCAGTGATAAAGTCTTTATAATCATGTAGATAGCTCTCTTTTGATTGAGGGCTGCAAGACAGCATCACAACGGATAGTACTACCAAAGCCGGAATGTATAAGCCCCGGAATCTTTTCCCGTAAATATCTTTCATCACCTTACGCATGCTTTTTAATATTTTTTTACTACGCAAAGGTAATGTTTTTTCAGCTATCAACAGATTAAATTTTAAGCGCTCGCCGAAAACGTATGGAAATAGCTTCTTATTCATTCGAAATGATGAGGCATATCGATTGATTTCATTCCGGAAGCCGGTGACATTATTTTTTACAATTCAATTTCCGGATAAAATACAGGGATGACACGAGTACCGACAAGACGATGACAAAAACGCTTTTAAATCCCAGCCAATCTATCAGAAGTCCTCCGATAGTTGGGAAAAGGGTTATCAGAATACTTCCTGCACCTGCCATTCCCGCATATAAAGGGCGGTTTTCATTGGTCGATATTTCGAGCAAAATGCCGCTTTTGGAGATCGAAAAGAGGGAGTAGAAGATGCCGCCGAGAAAAAAGATTACCGGAAAGATAAAATGAAATCCCGAAAGGAGCAATACGAGCATAATAATCGTAAATGAGGTGCCGAAAGCTGCCGAAAGGAGTCGCCGGTAACTGAATCTGCGGGAAAGAAGGAAGAGTGTCAGTCCTGAAATAATCAGCCCCGTAGTCTTGAAAATCAACAAATTACCAACCTCATTAGATTGCAGTCCATAGACCTGTTTGATATAAGCAATGATGAAAGGAAGCATGCCCAGTCCGATGCCCAATGTGTTGATTGTCAGTAGGTAGTAAAGGAGTTTGGGGTTTTTTTGAAATTCTCTCCGGAAGGCTTCCATATAGTTTTTGAAGCCTTTTATTTTGTCCACTGCGACGGGCACCTCACGAATCATAATAAATCCGAAGGCAGCCGTAAAAAGAAAAGCGGAGGCAAGGAAAAAGAGGAGGGCGTAGTTGGTAGGGAACTCAAAACGGTGGAGGAGATTTTTTACCGCAAAAGCGGAAAGGAAGATGCCGGAACTGAAAATTACTTGCTTTATGGATAGAAACTTTTTTCTTTTTTGGGGTAAAATGGATTTCCCCAAAATATCGGTGTAAGACACTCCGGCAAAGGAACCGCTCACGGCAAAGAGCAGTGCGGCGCTCAATAATAGCGTGATAAACCAGCCCGGTCTGAAAAAGGAGAAATAGTAAAACATCACTGCAAAGCCCGCCAAGGTGAGGATACGCAGACTTATTCCCAATAGCAGAAAGGGCTTTTTCCGTTTCCGGTTGTAAAGAAAAGGAGCAAAAAATAATTGTGCAAACCAGTTGCCGCCCAATAAGATAGTCGTAAGCAGTCCGATATGAAAATGGTTTCCTCCGGCACGCAAAAGCATCGCCGGCATCACCGTGTCTATGTCCATAAAGCTAAACGAAAGGGCAAAAAAGGTCGAATGCCATATAAATGCAATAAAATTCCGTTGCGATATTTGCGGAGTGATTTTCACCGTAGTATTATTTTCATATTTATTATGTTTGCCAACGCTATTTACGTTTATCTTTGCAAAAGTATTGAAGATATATTTGCGATGAACATAGAATATCATCCCGTGCGTAATTTGTTTTTCCGTTTGACGATAATGTTTATCCTGCTTCTTGTAGCATACAATCTTACGGATTGTGCCGGCAAGGCGGAAAAGTCCGGAAATTTGACTTACCTCAATCACAATGATACGGTAAAATACGCCGGTATCGGGAAGTGTAAAATCTGTCATTACGATCATTATCAAACGTATATTCATACGGGTATGGGAATGTCTTTTGACAGTGCTACGCGTCAAAAAAGTGCAGCCGTATTGGGAGCGGATTCCGTTATTTATGACCGGCGGCATGATTTGTATTATCATCCGTATTGGTCTGCCGATTCGACCTTGCATGTGCGTGAATATCGCTTGAAAGACGGCGATACCGTGTATTCCCGTGAACAATATGTTTCGCATATCGTCGGCTCGGGGCAGCATACCAATTCACACATGTATAACAGCAACGGCTATTTTTATCAAATACCATTCACCTATTATACCCAGCTGGGGATGTTGGATTTTCCTCCCGGGTTTGAGAATGGGGAGAATTCCCGCTTTTCGCGAATTATCGGATTGGAATGTATCAGTTGCCACAATGATTTGCCGCAAATGGTTTTGGGGTCTGAAAATAAATATACTTCCATGCCTCACGGGATAACTTGCGAACGCTGTCACGGACCGGGCGAAGTGCATGTGCAGCGGATGCAAGCGGGCAAGCAAGTGGATACCTCCCGGATGCCGGATTATTCCATTGTGAATCCGAAACGGCTTTCCCCCAAATTGGTTAATGATATTTGTGCCCGTTGCCATTTGCAGGGGACGACCGTTTTGAAGCGGGGAAAAAATTATTACGATTTCAAACCCGGGATGCTTATGTCGGATGTGATGGACATCTTTCAACCCTGGTATGAAGGGGGAAAAGACAGTTTCATTATGGCTTCCCATTACGAACGGATGACCTTGAGTAGATGTTATCTGGAATCCGGCAAAAAACTCCGTTGTATAGATTGCCACAATCCTCATATTAGTCATACGCAGACTCCTGATAGTCAGTTTAATAAATCCTGTCTTAATTGCCACCGGGAAGGAGAGAATTATTGCAGTTTACCACGCCAAAAAAGGGGAGATGACGACTGCGTCAAATGCCATATGCGTATGTCTGCGACCGAGGATATTCCGCACGTACGTATTCATGACCATAAAATCAGTATTCCGCCGACGGCGAAAACCTTATCTCAAAAAAGGGTCTTTAAAGGCTTGAAAGCGTTTAACGAATGGAATGCCGACAGCCTGACTATGGCTATGGGCTATCTTCGTGAATATGAGTCATATACCTATGAGAAGTCCTATCTGGATTCGGCTTTTGCCTATTTGCAAGTAAAAACAGACCCGGATGATGATTATGCGTTCAATGCGTGGGTAAATTATTATTTTTTGCGGCAAGATTATGCCGCTTTGACGCACAAGGTGGAAGAAACGGGTATCGAAAAGGTTTTGAATACGTTTTTTAACGAACAAAATTACAATAATGCCGATGCTTGGGCTGCCTATCGTACCGGACAAGCTTTTGACTATCAACACCGCAATTTGTTGGCGTTGAAATTTTATCAAAAAGCGGTTAAATTAATGCCTTACAGCTTGAAATTTCGCAACAAACTCGGGATGATGTTAATCAAAACGAACCGGTTGACGGAGGCGAAAAAAACATTGGAATTTGCGATGCGGGAAGATTCCTTGTTTGAACAGACTTACGTTAACCTCGGCTATCTCTATATGCTCGAACATCAAAAAGAGAAGGCTAAGAAGTTGTATGAAAGGGTCTTGCAATTAAATCCGGACCATCTGCAGGCTTTGATAAACCTCGCCGGAGTTGCCTATCTCGAAGGACAAAAAGGGAAGGCAAAGACATTGCTGCTTCGTGCCCGGAAAATAAGTCCGGCTAACATGCAGATAAAGCAAATGCTCCAACAGATTAAGTGAGAAGGAAATATGCAAAAGAAATACTTAATTGTTATTTTAGGACCTACCGCTGTCGGAAAAACCCACTTGTCCATTGAGATTGCCAATGCCTTGGGAGCGGATATTCTGTCTTGCGACAGCCGGCAGTTTTACAAAGAGTTGAAAATCGGGGTGGCGGCTCCTACGGAGGAGGAATTGGCGGCGGCTCCGCATCATTTTATCGGACATCTGTCCATACATGATTATTACAGCGTTTCCCGCTACGAGGAAGATGTGCTTGCTTTCTTGGATGACTATTTCAAAACCCGGCAGATGGCTTTGTTGGTTGGTGGCTCGGGTATGTATATTGACGTGGTCTGCAACGGAATAGATGATTTGCCGGATCCGGACAATGACCTTCGGGAACACCTGAAAAAGCGTCTGGAAAACGAAGGTCTTGAAAGTATCCGTGCGGAACTGAAAGAGCGCGATCCCGAATTTTATCACATCGTGGATTTGAACAATCCGAAACGAGTCTTGCGTGCTTTGGAAGTATGTTTGCAAACGGGGAAGAAATATTCGGAACTTCGTTCTCAAAAGAAGGTGCAAAGACCTTTCGAGATAGTCAAAATCGGACTTCAGTTGCCCCGTGAAATATTAGTCGAACGTATCCACCAACGTGTGGATGCCATGTTGGAAGAGGGCTTGTTGGAAGAGGTGCGTTCCGTGTTTCGATACCGGCATCTGAATGCGCTTAATACAGTGGGATACAAAGAGTTATTTCAGTATTTGGAAGGAAATTGGTCTTTTGATTTCGCTGTCGAGAAAATCAAAACCAATACCCGCCGCTTTGCGAAAAGACAGATGACTTGGTTTCGTAAAGACGATCAAATCCATTGGTTCGAACCCGGACAGAAGGAAGAGATAATACGCTTCATTAGCGACCATGTATAATATATCCAATAACTACCTCACTATCACACTCAGAACTTTATTTCTGCCTTCTTTTACCCCGCATGGACACACAGGGCTACAAATATTTCGCTTTTGCGGAGCGGCTTTTATTTAGTATCTGTCTATAAAGTCAAGAGCTTGAGCTAGAATGTTCGAATTCAAGGCTTGTGAAGTTCTGAAAGCAAAGGAGTTGACTTATGTCAATGACTGGTTTCAGAACGAGCGTAACGCAGAAGTCGGACATTATAGACAAGCTCTATTTAGTGTTTGTCCATAAAGTCGGGAGTATAGGCTAGAATGTTCAAGAACAAGGCTTGCGAAATACTCAAAATCAAGGAGTTGACTTTTGTCAATGACTGTTTTGAGTATGAGCGTAACGCAGTTATTGGACATTATAGACGGACTCTATTTATAAACACAATGTATAAT
>WFZU01000008.1 GCA_015489405.1 Bacteroidales bacterium | reverse complement strand
GGGAGTCTAGGCTATAATGTTCAAGAACAAGGCTTGCGAAATACTCAAAATCAAGGAGTTGACTTTTGTCAATGACTGTTTTGAGTATGAGCGTAACGAAGTTATTGGACATTATAGACAGACTCTATTTATAGGCGAGTACAACCGGTATCTTATACGTTCTCACTTTCTTTTGCAGGTCAAAGACCTGAAAGAAAATTAGATAGATACCTTGCGGAGCGAGCTCTTTATTTTCCATAAGTCCATCCCAAAACAAAACGCCTTTGGTACTCAAAAGGACATTCTTTTTGAGAAAACGGACAAAACGCCCGTGAATATCATAAATAATAATATTGCCCACATAATCCGGTTCATCAAAAGTATAGGAGATTTCCAGAATATCGTTATAGCCGTCATTGTCCGGTGAAAATATCTCCGGATAAGTTGTAACCGGAATATCCGCCGTTTGCGGAGCTATAAACTGGGAATTCTGATAACCCGGCGTTGCGAATCCTACTGTTTCTGCTGCCGAATGCCAATTATCTTTATCATCGGTAGGCAAATCAACGGATGTTCGTTCCAAAGAAACCCCTTCATTGGAATTGAGAAGCGGAAAGTGCATATCCTCCGAATACCGGAATAAATCAAATATCCCGCCCTCTTCGTCTTTCAATATGACGGTTCCCGCATCATTATTGTATGCGGGGAAAGATTTCATCGCAATGAAATTCGCCGTATCCGGCGTATAATATTGTTTTTTGATAAGGGAAGGTTGTTTGGTCAACACATAATAGTGCCCCGGAAAAAGCAAGGAGGATTTTCCGGTAATGTCAAAATATGTAGTATCATTTTCAGTAAAATCATTTTCTTTGACCGTGCCCAATTGGAGCCGGTTCGTTTCCAAAAATTTAGGAGAGTTATTGAAAATTTCGACAAAATCCGTTCCTCCGCTCCACGGATTAAACAATACCTCATTGATGAGGACATCGCCTTTTTCGATATTCTCCGGCAATCCGGATGAAATCCGGTCTTGCACTTCTACCGTGTCCCCCGCACAGTTATGCATATTTCCGGCTACCGTAAGCCGGTATAAAGTTTGGGGCTTAAATTCATTGCCGAAATCCAACATTACCTCGAAGGGAGAATCAGAAACCGCCTCCAACGGCACACCCATTTCCGGGCTGACCGCATAATTGAAAATATCCTCCAAGTCTTCCTTTTTGAAAGCTTGATTCAAAGAGACGTTCATTTGTTGGGGATTCATTATCTCTACGGAAGAAATCCGGGTGGGAATAGGCATATCCGAAAAGATTGAATTCCGGCTTCCGGGCGTACCTCCGTCCTCGGCTATGGAAGTCCCCCAATTGCTTTTTCCAAAACAAACCAAATCCGGATTTATCATTTCCAAGGACCAACCTCCGTCCTGTTTGTCCTCATCATACCATTGATCGGAGTAGGTGATTTCGTGAATTATCTCTCCATCCGCATTTAAGAGCGAAAGTGTTTTCCCGCTATTGGGCAGGGAGAACGAATCAAAAAAATACGTCTTTCCCAACCATTGAAAGAATGTATTTGCTTCTTCACTGCACAATATCAAGTATTCATGGGCTTTGAGCATCAGCTCCGTTATCTCTTTCTGTGTATCCCCGATAGACAACTTCCAATTTTGCAAAAGGATTATTTTATCCGAGCGGTTATAGAGCTCCACATATTCGTATCCGGGGAGTCCAATGGCGGGTGTAGGGTCAGGCATTATTTCCGAGAACACAATGTCGTAGGGTTCTGATTCTTCGGGTACAAGAATCTCAAAGGAAGTATCAAGCGGAATGAAGGCACCGGCACAATCTTGAATGGTATCCGTGATCGTCAGCATATAGCTTGTGTCGGGAGAAAAAGCTTGCCCGTATATCAACTGAGCCGTTGCCCGGTCATCAAGAACGTTGATTTCTGTCAAAACCGGGTCGGGAGCGACTTGATAGGCAGCGGCATTTTGCATTCCTTCGATGTCCATCTGATGATTGAAATGCAGCGTCAGAATATTGGATGCCGTTACGTTTACGGAAGTTATTTCCGGAGCTTGAAAATGGTTGGCTGCCACCGAATTGGCGTGTCCCGGG
>WFZU01000007.1 GCA_015489405.1 Bacteroidales bacterium | reverse complement strand
GTAGGAGTGAAATCTTTGTAGCCCTGCACGGATGTGCAGGGAAAATGGTATGCAGAAATCACCGCAGGCGAAATATCGCAAAATTGGAAAACGGAGGTCGCTGCCCTGCGTAATGGAAATAAAAAATGCCACGAATGCACGAATAAATTTTTTTAACCACAGAGGAACGCGGAGTACTGCGCAGAGTTTCACAGAAAAGGCTTTGTTATAAATTGCCGATATTCAACAACTTACAATTCAAAATTAACAAAAGAGACCTTATCCCTTGGTTATAAACCTCAGTAGCTACATCTGTCCCCGCTTCAAAACCTTATTAGAGCTTGTCTATAATGTCCGGCTTCTGCGTTACGCTCGTTGTTCTGGAACCAATCGTTTCGGCAAGCTCAATGCATCGCATTGACGTAAGTCAACTCCTTTGCTTTCAGGGTTTTGTAAGTCTTGAATTCGAACATTCCAGCTCAAGCTCTTGACTTTATGGACGAGCAGCATTTAGCGTTCTTTTGTAATGTTCAATAAATCATATCCAAAAAGCCGGTCAGCTGTAAAACAGCTTTTTCGGGCGTAGCCCAAGAGCAGACAAGGCGGATGGCACTATACTTCTCATCAATTTTTCTCCAAATATGAAAATGAAACTTTTGCTTCAGTCCGGATATCACCGCATTGGGGAGAATAGGGAAAATCTGATTGCTTTCCGGAGGGACAAGGAAGGGAATGCCTTTTTGTGTCAGATTGCCGGCAAGTAACTGCGCCATTTCGTTAGCGTGACGGGCAAGGCGAAAAAACAAATCCTCTTGAAAAAGGACATAAAATTGGATTCCCAATAAACGCCCTTTTGAGAGAAGGGCTCCCCTTTGTTTGATGAGAAAATCAAAGTCTTCTTGCAATACGGGTTTATTAATTATGATAGCTTCGCCAAGGAGAGCGCCGTTTTTGGTCCCGCCGATATAGAAAACGTCCGTATAGCGAACGATGTCTTCGAGTCTGATGTCATTGCCGGGAGCGGTAAGGGCAGCACCCAGCCGCGCACCGTCCATATACAAAATAAGTTCGTTGGTCCGACAGTAATTCCACAGGGCAATAAGTTCGTTTTTGCTATATACGCTGCCGACTTCGGTGGAATTGGAAATATAGACCATTTTGGGCTTGACCATATGGGGACGGTCATCGTGAGCCGAAAGGATGGCTTCTATGTCTTCCGGATATATTTTCCCGTTTTCACTCAGAACTGTATTGATTTTGTGTCCGGTAGCTTCGATAGCTCCGGCTTCGTGTACCTGAATATGACCGCTTCGGGCAGCGATAACCGATTCGTGAGGTCTTAGCAATGAGGAAATGACGATAATGTTCGCTTGCGTACCTCCACTCACAAAATGGATTGCCGGCGCATCGTTTTTCAAATGTTTTTGGATTAGCTTTTTTGCCAATCGACTATATTCGTCTTCTCCATAACCTTCTTGTTGGATGAGATTCGTGTCAACAAGCTTCCGCAGGATATCCGGGTGCGCTCCTTCGGAATAGTCATCCAGAAAACTGTATTCTTTCATCGTACGGGTGTTTGGCTTTGTTTGTATGCGTGGATTATTTTGGAGACGAGCGGATGTCTGACTACATCCTTTTCATTGAGATAGACGAAGGAGATACCTTTCACGTTTTTCAATAAATGTTCTACCTGTTTCAGCCCTGATTTTTGATTGCGGAGGAGGTCAATTTGGGTAATATCGCCGGTAACGATAAATTTTGAATTTTTTCCCATACGGGTAAGGAACATTTTCATTTGCATCTCGGTCGTATTTTGGGCTTCGTCCAGGATGACGTAGGCATTGTCGAGGGTGCGTCCGCGCATAAAAGCCAGCGGAGCTATTTCAATGGTATGGTCTTCCCAGTAGTTGAGCAGTTTGCGCGAAGGCAACATATCGCGAAGAGCATCGTAGAGCGGTTGCAGATAGGGGTCTAATTTGTCTTGCATATCCCCGGGAAGGAAGCCCAGGTTTTCGCCTGCTTCGACCGCCGGACGGGTCAATATGATGCGGCGTACCTCTTTGTTTTTCAAGGCTCTGACAGCGAGTGCTACGGCGGTATAGGTCTTGCCTGTTCCGGCAGGACCAATGGCAAAGAGGAGGTCGTTTTTTTCGCTTTCGGATACCATTTTTTCTTGGTTTACGCTCAATGCGCGAATGAGTTTTCCGTTTCTTCCATAGACCAGAATGCCGGGGTCTTCTTGCGAGCGGGACGTTTTAGCTTGCGTGGGGAGGTGATCCATAATGTCAAATACGTCTTGCTCTTCCAATTTGCCGTATTTATCGTAAAAAAGGAGCAGATTGTCAAAACGTTCTTTAAAAAATTGGAGGCTTTCGGGGTCGCCGACGAGTTTGAGATGATTGCCTCGTTGGATGATTTTAAGCTTTGGAAATAAGACTTTTATCTGTTTTAGGCGGACTTCGTTGGCACCAAATAATTCGACCGGATTATAAGCCGAGAGTTCATAAATGATTTCTGACATAAATTTATTTCCTTCGTGAAATATTTATTTACTTTTGAACTTCTTTTTCACAGCGGAAGTTTCCTTGTGCAAAGGTATGAAATTGTTCGATAGCGAATTGATATTTTTGGTGAAAATTTTATGAAGTTAATAAGTCTTCTGACGGATTGGAATGATCGGGGGTATTATTTGGCGATGGTGAAGGCGCGTTTGTTTTCGTTGTGTCCGGATTGTAGTGTGTTGGATATTTCCCATTCGATAGAACCTTTCAATATTATGCAGGCGGCTTTCGTTTTGCGGGAGACTTATTCCTCCTTTCCGGAGGGGAGTGTGCATATTGTCGGGGTTTTGGCAGAGGAGACCGGTCAGACTTCGCATATTGTCGTACGTGCTCACAATCAGTATTTTATTGGAGCGGACACCGGGCTTTTCTCCTTGGTTTTCGCAGAAGACGAAATGGAGGTCTTTGAGTTGGATATTCCGGCGGATTCTTTTCAGCCTACTTTTCCTACCTATCATCGCTTTCTCCAAGCGGCGGTAAGTTTGGCGGAAGGTAGAGCGATAGAGGATATTGCGGTCAAAACGGAGACTTGGAAAAAGAAATTTTGGTTGCTGCCCGTGGTTAAGGAAGACAGTATTCAGGGGCATGTGCAGTACATTGACAATTATGAAAACCTGATAGTCAATATTGACCGTTCGCTTTTTGAAAGGGTAGGGAAGGGGCGCGAATTTATGGTCAATTTGCGCGGCAATAAAGTATCCCGTTTGAGCGGGCAGTATTCCGCTGTTCCGGTGGGAGAGATTGCTATGTTTTTTAATATTTCCGGCTTTCTGGAGATTGCAATAAATCAGGGGAATGCGGCGAGTCTATTGGGTTTTTCGGTCAATGATATTGTCCGGATTGAGTTTTTGCAAAAGCCCTCCGGAACGAAGCCCCCGGAAAAATTATTTTGATAAGAAAGAAGGATTTCATCCAAATAAAAATCTATGTCAGGCGATAGAGCGATGAAGAAAGTATTGATAATCACGTATTACTGGCCTCCTTCCGGAGGTGCGGGAGTACAGCGTTGGTTGAAATTTGTGAAATACTTTCGCTGCTATGGCTGGGAACCGGTCATTTATACGCCCGAAAATCCGGAAGTGCCGGTGCAAGACCGCTCCCTGTTACAGGAAATTCCTTCCGGCGTCAAGGAGATAAAAAGAAAGATCTTGGAACCTTATTCGATATACAAAAGTTTGCTCGGATTGAAACAAGAAGAGGGTTTGAAAGCCGGTTTTTTGTCGCAAAAGGAAAAAACTTCGTGGAAGGAGAATTTTGCTGTCTGGGTGCGCGGCAATTTCTTTATTCCCGATGCGCGACGTTTTTGGGTTCGACCTTCCGTCCGTTTTTTGCGAAAATATCTGCAAGCTGATCCTGTGGATGTCGTTGTTTCGACCGGACCTCCTCACAGTATGCATCTGATTGCTAATGCTTTGCACCGGTCTTTGGGGATTCCGTGGTTGGCGGATTTCAGAGATCCGTGGACCAATATTGATTTTTATGATCAATTGAAATTGAGCGCCCGGGCGGACAGGAAACATAAACGTCTCGAGAAAACCGTGTTGAAAAATGCTTCTGCAGTGGTTGCTGTCAGCAGGACGTGGGCAGAAGAGTTGGAGCAGATTGCCGGACGCAAAGTGGAGCTTATTCCCAATGGTTATGACCCGGAGGATTTTGATGTTTTGCCGGAGCCTCCTGCCGGAGAATATTTTGAGATTTTGCATCTCGGAGCCATTAATAAAGATAGAAATCCGGTAGCCTTCTGGAAAATGCTTTCGCAATATGTGAAAGATTCTCCGGATTTTGACCGGAAGTTGAAAATCCGCTTGATCGGTTTTTCAGACTATCAGGTTACCCAATCCTTGAAAAAATACGGACTTTATGAGCGAACGGAAATCATTCAATATATGCCTCATCATCAGGCTATACAAAATGCAGCATCGGCAGATGTTCTTCTCCTCCTGTTGAATAATACGCCTAATGTGAAGGGGATTACTCCCGGGAAAATGTATGAATACCTTGCTCTGAAAAAGCCTGTTTTCGGCATCGGAGATACGAAGGGGGATGCGGCACATATTTTGGAAAATGCGGAGGCTGGTACAATATTGGATTTTCACGATGAAAAAGGGATGCGGAAACTGATGGAAGATTTGTTTGCCGGAGAGGAGGTGTTTCGCTTTGGAAACATCGAAAAATATTCGCGTATCAACCTGACAAAACAAATGAGCGAACTTTTGAACAAAATTTTGAAACCCTAGGTGTCTATGCGAAAACGGATTGCACTTACAGGACCCGAAAGCAGTGGAAAAACAAGTCTTGCCCGCCGTCTCGTACAGTATTTCCAAGTTCCGCTTGTAGATGAATTTGCCCGTAGCTATCTGGCAGACAAAACGGATGCTTATACTTTTGACGACTTTTTGTTTATTGCCGGAGAGCAATGGCGACAACGCCGGAAGGCAAGCCGTGGAAGTGGTTTGCTATTCTGTGATACCGACCTTTTGGTGTTGAAAATCTGGGCGGAAGTAAAGTATAAGAAATCCCTTCACTGGATAGATGATGCTTTGCGGAAAGACCCTTGCGAACTGTATTTGCTTTGTCGTCCCGACATTCCTTGGGAGGAAGACCCCTTGCGGGAAAATCCTTTTGACCGGGAACGCCTGTTTGATTTGTATCTGTATTACGCCAAAGATTTTCAGTTGAATTTTCGTGTTGTTGAAGGTGATCGTCCCCGGCGCTTACGGATAGCACTGGAAGCGATTGCTTCGTTAGGGTGATAAAGAGCTTGTCTATAATATCCGGCTTCTGCGTTACGCTCGTCCTGAAAACGTTATTTCGGCGGGTTCAACACATCGCATTGACAAAAGTCAACTCCCTGATTTTGAGTCTTTCGCAAGCCTTTCCTGTGCATACGGCAGACAGGCTTGTTCTCGGACATTCAATCCCGGACTCTTGACTTTATGG
>WFZU01000006.1 GCA_015489405.1 Bacteroidales bacterium | reverse complement strand
ATTTTTACCCATTGCTCTTTACTTTATATTTTTCTTCTTAAAGGGCTGCAAAAGTACAAATATATTTTTCATATAATCAAAAAATTTATAAACTTTTTTTAAAAAAATATTTTTCTCATTTGGAATGCTATAATATCTACTTTTGCCACAGAATAAATAAACGAAATATTATGGCTTCAAACAGATTGATGGATCCTATCGGAAGATTGATGGGATTACGGTATAAATCTCACCCTTGGCACGGCGTAAGCATCGGAGATGACGCTCCGGAAATCATTACTTCTTATGTGGAAATGGTTCCCACGGATACGGTAAAATATGAGGTGGATAAAGAGAGCGGCTATTTGCGTATCGACCGCCCTCAAAAATATTCCAATGTCATTCCGGCGCTGTACGGCTTCATTCCGCAAACATACAGCGGGGACACGGTAGCGGAATACTGTATGGAAAAATCCGGCAAAAAAAATATTACCGGAGATGGAGACCCCATTGACATTTGTATCCTTACGGAAAAAGAAATTACGCACGGCGACATTTTGGTAAGATCCCGCCCCTTGGGGGGGTTTAGAATGATTGACGGGAACGAATCCGATGATAAAATCGTTGCCGTTCTGTATGGGGATGTGATGTATGAGGGCTTTAAAGACATTACCGAACTGCCGGAAATGGTGGTCGCACGGCTCAAACATTATTTCCTGACCTACAAAGATTTGCCGGGCAATAAACGGGATGTGGAAATCACGGAAGTTTTCAACAAAGAACAGGCTCTCGAAATCATTGAGCGGTCTATGAAAGATTATCATATGAAATTTGAACGGCTGGAATCGCTCCTGCGGAATGTGTAAACTATTGCATTTTCCTTTGCGTAATCGCTTTGGGGGCGGCCTGCCCGTTTTGCTTGTTTTCGGCTAACGTAGAGAGATTCTTGCTCCGCAGGCCTGTTTCTGTCAACCGGTAAAAAAAGCCCGCAATTGCTTGCGGGCTTCTCTCCTCAAATTGCCTAAACACAAATTTCTTGTGAACAGGATCAAAGATTATCCGCAACCGCCTTCAACTTCTTTTTTCTTACGGCGGATGATTGCCTTTTTCTTCTTGGGAGCATTTCCCACTTGAATAATTTGCTTCGTAAAATCTTTCCCCATAGGTTTATCCCCTTTGATGAGGAAGAAATCATTCACTTTTTCAGCAGCTTTGAAAGCATGCCAGCCGTTGGCAACGACTTTATCATACATAAATCCGTTAGCACCGAAAGGAATCGTATAAGCATCGTAGCCCAGAACACGGAGATAAGCTACGGTGAAAGCGGCATTCTGACCGGTGTAACAATAGACGACCACTTTCTTGTCCGTAGGAAGCGTATTAAGAGCGGCATCTACCGACAAATCTTTCTTTGGCGTATATTGTGTAGCCGTGGGGATATGTCCTTTGACATAATTTTTTTCAGGCCAATAGTTAATGATGTAATATTCAGAAGGATTAGCAAATACCTCATCAGCCTTTACTTTTACCGTAGGGAAAGGCGTATTTAAAACTTCTTTTACGCGAGCACGAAGGATTTCTGCAGCCCCTTTTTCGCCGGTTTTAATAGGCGGGAAATTCCCTTTAGGACCTTTCGGATTGATTTTTGTCTCCAGGCGATTGGAATACTTGCCGGAGATTCCTTTGCTCCATTTATCCAATTTCCGGTTCCACGCACTCATTCCGAATTTCATAGCATACACATTATTGTAGCCGGCTAATCGTAAAGCGGAAGTAATATAGCTCGCCGTCTGTCCGGTATGACAAGCGATAACGACCTTGTCATAGGCGGAAGCAGCCGTTTTTGTGTCAAGATAATCCATAATCTCGGATGCTTTGAGATGAATAGCCCCGTTGATATGCCCGTCCACGTATTCTTGTTTAGAACGGACATCGATGACCAAATAGTCGGAAAGATTCTCAAAAACATCTTCGGCGCTAACCATATTCGGGACACCTCTGGAATTGATATAATTTCCCGATTTCAGGAGAAATTCCCGCAGCAGAGCCCCTTCGTCGCTGACTGCGGCACTTTTTTCTTGTTTCCCGTTCCCTGAGGGTGGATCACCGGGGATTGCATAAGTTACGACACCGGTCAAACCCAGTAATAGGATTATGAAAAATTTTCTGATTGTATTCATTTTTTCACGATTAATATTTCACCTTATTTTCTAACAAAACACTAGCTGATAGATAACTACCCGCAGCCGCCTTCCACCTCTTTCTTTTTGCGTTTGATGATTTTCTTTTTCGCTTTCGGAGCGGAAGAAGTAGCCGGAGCCGCACCGGAACCGGCAATTTCACTTACCACCTTGGCATAATCATAACGGGCTCTTTCACTGTAATAAGAGCCTGAACGTATCCCGTAGGAATCCAGGATATTATCTTTTATAAAGTCATATCCGCCAAAGGCTATTTTGATATTTTTCACACCCAATTGTTTCAACAGGATATAATAAGAATATACTTGTTCGGAATTATTCCCGTACAACAGAGGTGTCTTTCCACCTTGATTCAGCAAGGAGAGATTCTCCTCTTTCAGTAGATTCTTAGCGGGAAGGTTGACAGCTCCCCGGGCATGTTCCACAAGAAATTCGTGTGGTGTACGGAGATCTATCAATTGATAATTGCCGGCGCCCATAAGGACAACATCTGCCAATTCTTCCGGACTTACAATATCTTGGTCTTTCAAGACTACTTGTAATGTCTCTTGCGGACTCAACGTATAATCCCGGCTATTGTCCAAGCTGCAACTAACCAAGAGTACCGAGACCGCAACAACGAATATTGTATTATACATTTTCATATTCTTTCATTTTTTTGTTAAACCCAATAATCTGCACTATCCGCAACCTCCTTCCACTTCTTTCTTTTTGCGTTTGATGACCTTCTTTTTCTTGGTCTTGGGAGGTGCTGAGGTTTCGCTTACAACGGCTTTGCCACCGCCGAAATATTGACTGGCTCCTCTACGGTATTGATACAACTCGTCAGCAGCTGCATCCCAAGGACCATCATCCGGTTTCGGTTTCAAGATATTTTCTGCCCAAGCATTCAAACCTCCTTTCATCACATAGATATTAGTGAAGCCCATGCGTGTCAAGATCATCCATGCAGCGTCGGCATGTGTGCTACCATTGGTAAAAAGCACCGTATTGTAAACATCCTGATCAAAATAATCGGAAAGATTTTCTTTCTTCAAAAGTTGATCCAGTGGAATATTAACGGCTCCTTTCAAAGTGTATTTGTTATACTCTTTTTCGGAACGCAAATCAATGAGTTGCAATAGCGGATCCTGTGAAATAATCATTTTGGCCACATCTTCCACCGAATAGTAGCGGGTGTTTTCTATAGCACTCAGAAATAAACTCTCGGGACTTTTCTCTATCGTAGGAGTTGTCTTAACTTTTGAAAAAGCCAGAAAAACGCCTATCAAAAGTACGATGACAACAGCGATGATATTTTTCTTTTTCATCTTTTCTATCTTTTGTAATTAATACAGGATTAATATTCTACGTCTTTGATATTATATTTTTTCTTAATCGTATCTACCAGCCAGAAAGAAAAAAGCGCAAAGAGCAAGAAGGCAAATACCGCCATTCCCTCGGAGAGACCGATAAGGTCTCCGATTTTTACTTTGCCGAGTTTAGTACTGTTCCGGATAGGTTCCCAAATAGACTCATACGTAAATGAGTAAAAGAATATCCCTAAGAGGATACCACCCATAAAAGCCCAGGCATCGATCTTTCCGATAGCCGCCGCACAGACACTGGTTCCCGGACAGAAACCGCCGGTAACAAAGCCCACCCCCATGATCACCCCACCTATAATCGTGGGTACGATATAAGTCGTCGGCATCCAGACGTCCTCAAAATACAATAATCCCAGCTGATTGAGTATCAACAATCCTGCTGCTGCAGTTACCGCTGCCGTAAAAAACACTTTAATAACGACAAAATCATATCCGTAAAATACGCCGGCAAGTTTTTTAGATGAGGAAAAACCAGCGCTCTCTAATATCCAACCGAAAGCAATCCCTATTAACAGAGCTGCAATCAAATTCACTTCACTTCCTTGTTCAAATACAGGTGCCATAATTTGTTATTTTTAAATCCACAACTTTCTAAAAAACCAAGCAAGCAGATAGCCGGTACCGAAAATGGCTGCCACCACTAAAAAACCGGAGACCGACATCACCGCCATTCCGCTCAATCCGGCTCCGGAGGTACAACCTCTACCAAGCTGGGAGCCCATGCCGAAAAGTGCCCCGCCAAGGATAGCAAAACCAATCCGCTTGCGGGAAGTGATTTTCGGAGAATGTTCTATTCTCAGATTGAGTCTCCGGGCATAAGCGCCGGAAAGAATACCACCTATCAAAATTCCTAAGACTTCAAAAGCAAGCCATGTTTTCAACGGACTGTGGTCCAGCTCGGTAGCAGACTTGAAATAATGCGAATGAGCCGCATAATCCGGAGCTACCGATACCACCGTAGTCTTCACAATATCTTTGAAAGCACCGCTTCCTCCCAGCCCTTCTCCGCTGAAAAAGAAAGCCGCCATAATAACGAACCCCAAAAGCACTCCGGCTACATAAGGATTCATATATTTATCCTTTCCTCTATGTTTTAAATTTTTCATATTACGCTAATTATTTGTTGTTCTTTTTTTCTCCGGGTCTTCCGGAAATGATTTAATATAAGTATCGCGTTACCTGTCCGGCATCTACCATTACAAACCTGAAAATAAGACCACCGATCAAAATCAAAAGAGCGGGGATAGAAATCGGAACATGAAAACCAAATAACTCCATCGTCTCAAGGATTAACGGAAGGACTAAACCTATACCAACCACACCAATCCAAAAGATAGCGGTAAATTCGCCTCCGAGAAAGAGTTGTGCAGACTCAATCTGAACAGCTCCGCTTGCCAAAAATCCCATGAACAAGTGAACGATAAAGAAAAGCTCTACCGCAACTAACAAAATATCTATCCGGCTGAAAATAATCCTTTCCTTCACGCTCTTGCTGCTCCACATAATCAAAGCCGCACCGGTAGAAAGCCCGGAAGTCAAAAACAGCGGTCCCAATATACTGGTATTCCACAAAGGTCTTGCATTGAAAGCCGACAACAAAATTCCGGTATAAACACCGAGAATTACGGAAATCACAATAACCACCCACGCCAATCCATACCGGTGTTTGGTAAACCATTTGATCAACTTTTCGAGCGGTTTAATGGATTTTATGAATGTATCGACCCAACTGACAATAGGATACATAAAAGTAAAATTCTTACTGAAATATTTTTTCATTTCCTTGAGGTAGGTCAACGGCCAAATAAAAGAAAGAGGCAGGACGACACCGAGAGTCCAAGCTCCCCACGACATCGGAGATTCGATACGGAAAGTCGTGTAGAGCCTCCAAAAATAAAGCTGATGTTTCAAATCCAGAAGCAACGCCAAAAGGCCGATGATAATAAAAAACGGAGCGAAAGCAGGTGCTATTTGAACAGACGTTTTCAGCTCGTTACCGCGCCCCCGGATATAAAAATAGGAAGCGAAAAACAGCAATCCCGCCGCCAATCCACCGAGAAACAAATAAAGCGGTATTTGCCAATGCCAAATGTGCAATACGGGGTCAATATTAGGAATATTACGTCCGCTGATGATTAATTCTTCTTTCATTGGAGTAAAGTTTTAATTTTAAATTAAGAAATAAACATTGGGTTTGGTCCCCGCTTCGGGTGCCAAAGTTTTCCATTTTCTATTGCGTAGCAGCTTGGATATCGGAGAATTTTCATCATCCAAGTCTCCAAATGTCAAGCTATGCGTTGGGCATACCGCCACGCAAGCCGTGTCCTGCCCTTTGGAAGTACGGTGATCACAAAAAGTACATTTGTCCACATATCCGTCAGGATGAAAATACCTCGCTTCATAAGGACACGCCTGAATGCAAGCCCCGCAGCCGATACATTCATCGTGCGTTACCTTCACGATACCGCCTTCGATGACGTGACTCGCTCCGGTAGGACAGGTCCTCACGCAGGGCGTATTCTCGCAGTGATTACAGCGTTCCGAACGAAGTTCTAGATTGAGACTGGGATAGGTCCCTTCGACTTTTTCGACAATCCAATCCCGGGCATATCCCAAGGGAACATTATTTTCGGTTTGACATGCGACTACGCAGTCTCCACATCCGACACACTTTTTGGTGTCCATTGCCATAGCATATCTCATGATTCAGCCTCCTCTTTTTGTGGTTTTTCAACTAATATTTCGACGAAGTTACCGCGCATTCCGGTACCTCCGGTTACATCATCTATCTCTACTCTGGTAATCATCTCAGAATCGGCAGCGCCCCTTCCGTAAGCCCTTCCCATTTTTTTGTTTTTCTGACCAAAACCATGGGGCAGATATACAGAATCGAAACGGATCCGCTCCGTGATCCTTACTTTCACGGGGAATGTACTGACCACGCCGTCTTGATTGCGGAGCCATACCTCTTGTCCGGTTTTTAAATCCAGCAATTTGGCTATCTTCGGATTTACCCACAAATGATTTTCGTCTCTCAATTCATTCAACAAAGGATTATTGATTGTACGTCCGAAAGTATGCATCGGCACCCTTCCGTAAATCAATCTATAGAAACCGTCTTCGGGTTGCGGATGCTCGCGGTAAACCGGCATCGGGTCATATCCCATAGCATCCAGATCGGTAGAATACAATTCGATCTTTCCGGTATTGGTGTTGAAGAAATAATCTTCTCCGTCTTCCAGATAGAGAGGTTCTTCACGCTCGAAAGATTTCACCCCTACCTTCTTCATTTCTTCCAAAGAACTGCCGACTTGTTTCAATTGCCAATCCAAGACCTCTTCGATATCTTTCCAAGGAAAATACTTGTCCAATCCCAGGCGGAGACCAATCTCACGGGAAATCCACCAACCCGGCTTCGTGTCATACATCGGTTCCACTGCCGGCATACGTAATGCAACTTGCGGGATCTTGTGGCGCGTAGTACGCAAATAATCGTAGCGTTCGAGATAGGTACACTCGGGAAGTACCACATCGGCATATCCGGTAATCTCTGTCGGCATCGTATCAACGACGACAACGAATTCCATATTTTGGAGTGCTTTTTTGGTTTTTTCCTGATCCGGAATGGACTGAATCAGATTGGTCGCCACCACATACCAAGCTTTGATTTTATGTTTCAATTTGGTATCCGGCAGACTGGCATCAATCAAGATGTTAGTAACCCCGGTAAATGCACCTTTGTATTTATCTTTGGTGATGTCCTTCCAAGTCCATTCGGGTTCCGGATATTTGGGATGCGGGAAACGGGGGATACGAATTTTTTCAGGGAAATAATATCCGCCTTTCTTACCCCAAGCACCCAAGAGGGCATTGAGAATAGCGATAGCCCGTGTTCTTTGCGTATCATCTCCATACCAAGCCGTATGCCGTCCCGGATGAATGACAACCGAAGGAGCGGCTTTTGCCATCTCGTAGGCAGTCTTACGAATATCTTGCGGTGGAATATCCGTTTTGGTATAAGCCCACTCGGGAGTGAACGGACGCACATGTGCTTTCAATTCATCAAATCCGTAGGCATACTGTTCGATATAATCTTTATCATAAAGGTCCTCATAGATAAGTACGTGCATCCAAGCAAGGAGCAAAGCAATATCCGTGGAGGGTTTGATAGGCAACCAGAATTTTGATTTGGATGCCGCCGTGGAGAATCGTGGATCCACCGTGATAACGGTCATTCCCCTATCCAAACCGGTGGACATATCTTGCACGATACCGTTGTGCATATTCTCCCCGATATGACTTCCTATAAGCACGAGACATTTGGCATTGCGGAGGTCAGTAGGTTCCGGAGAGCCTATTCCGGCGCCATAGGTATTGATAAAGCCCGCCTCCCTGGCTCCTAAACATTGGGCGATAGCCGGTTCAGCCGTATTGTCCGAACCGAAAGATTTAAAAAGATGTTCAAAATGGTGGGCTGTCGTCCCGTGATCCAATAGGGCAATGCTCTCATAACCATATTTCTCCCCTACTTCCCGGGTCTTTTTAGCGACAAAATCCAAGGCTTCTTCCCACGAGACTTCTTTAAATTTCTGATTGCCGGGTTTCCCGACGCGAAGCAGCGGTTTTTTCAATCTATCTTTATCGTACAACATTCCGGGACCTCCGGTACCCCGGGGGCAAAGACGACCTTTGGAATGTAAATCAATATCATTTCCTATGATTTTCTGGACTTTTCCTTTCCGGTCTTTATACGCGAAGGCTGCACAGTTCCAAAAACAGACCTCACATATTGTCGGTGTACGCTGTGCCTCGGACTCATCCAGGGGGACTTCTTCATCCGGGAAAAAACCGGAAGAGAAAGAAAGCGCCGGTTTGAGTACCGCAAGCCCTCCCGCTGCTAATGCTGAAATTTTAATAAAATCTCTACGAGTTTTCATACCTTATTTCATTTTATTTTTTTAACGGTGCAAAATTATATAAAAGCCAAGAAAACAGGGCTATTCCGGCTGTCAATGTTAAAGATTTAACACTCAATACTATAGCTTATTATGTGAATATGCGCTCATTATTAATTTATTGATATAAAACAACTTATAATTTGTTTAGAACATATATAAATTATTGATTTTTAGCTTATTAATACAAAATCTAAATAATTTATTCAAAAAGCAAGAGAATATTATAATACTTTTGTACCTCAATAGGTGACAATATTGATGCATCTGTATTAAAAAATGGTTTTATGTAATTAGAGTCTGTCTATAATGTCCAATACATCGTTACGCTCATGCTCAAGACTTTATTGACAAAAGCCAAGTCCTTGGTTTTGAGCATTTCAGAAGCCTCGTTTTTGTACATTCTATCTCAGGCTCTTGACTTTATGAACAAACAATAATTAGCAGGAGATGAAGGCGATGATATTTGCGGCAGGACTCGGGACAAGGTTGTACCCCTTAACTTCGGAGCGTCCCAAGGCTTTGGTAGAGATAGCAGGGAAGACTTTGCTCGAAAGAGCGATAGAGAAACTCAAGCAGTATGGCGTACGGGACATTATCATTAATATTCATGCTTTCGGGGAACAGATAATTCACTTTGTAGAAGAACATCACCGGCAATGGGACATCAATATCCGTATTTCAGATGAGCGCACCGGCTTGTTGGATACGGGAGGAGGTTTGCTGAAAACTGCCGGATTCTGGAATCCCGGGGAAGATTTTATCGTGTATAATGTGGACGTAATTTCCAACATCGATTTAGATAAAATGTTGGCTTTTCACAAAAAACACGGAGCACTGGCAACCTTAGCGGTCCGTAAAAGGAAAAGCAGCCGGTATTTACTTTTTGATGGAAACAGCCAATTGCAAGGTTGGGAAAATACAAAAACAAAAGAGCAAATATTACTTTCGGACAAGGCATTGCACCCTTTTGCTTTCAGCGGCATTCATATTATCCACCCCCGCTTTTTTTCCAACGTACAAAAAACGGGAGCATTTCCCATTATCCCCGTATATCTTGAGCTGGCAAAAAAGGAACGAATTGCCGGTTTTGACCACAGCGATACCATTTGGGCTGATATGGGCAAAATGAGCGAATTGGAACAAAACATCAAGATGCTGGACAATGCAAACTTGCTATGAATTAGGATTCCGTTTTCAAATTTTACGACAAATGGAATTTCTTGATTTATATTTTCAAATAATTACTACTTTTGCACCGGTATGGATTGGTCACGGAAAAATAGAATAATAGGTATTGTCCTTCTATCAGTAATGTTTTCCTTAGCCCCTCACATTTTATACGGAAGAAAGATATCGGTGGACAGCCTGGTAAAACTCATTCCGTCTAAAACGGGAAAGGAAAAGATGGACTTATTGGAGAAGGTTGCCTATTTTTACCGGCATCGCAATCCGGAGAAGTCCCTTAACTTTGGCTATCAAGCATTGCGGTATGCACAATTGGTCGATAACCGGAACTACTTTTTTACAGCCTATAGTATCATCAGTCTGGCGCATCGCTATAATTCCAATTTGGATTCGGCTCTATACTATGGAGAGAAAGATATGGAAATCGCTAGAATGACGCAGGACACTAGCCAAAACTATCTGGCTAACAACCGTTTAGGACTCATATACAAGAAAAAAGGAAGTTATCTTACAGCAATCTCTTATTTTTCAAAAGCTATTTCCTATGCTACTACGAAGCGTATGGAGGCAGATCTGTACAACAATATCGGTATTTCTTACAAATATCTGGGAAATTACTTAGAGGCTTTGGAATATTATTCCAAAACCTTGCATATCAGAAAACAGACCCATGACAGTCTCGGCTATGCCTATATCCTTAACAACATTGCCAACCTTTACGGTAATATGGAGCAATACCGCAAAGCGTTGAACACTATGAGGCAGAGTGTTCATATCAAAGAGAAGCTAAAACTCAGCCCTTTCGATCTGAGTTTAGGTTACGGCAATCTAGCCGAATACTATCTCCTTCTCAGGGATTCGACGCTCTACGATTCTATATTTTATTTTATCCGGAAAGCAGAGGAACAGGCGTTGATTGCCAACAATGAGGAACTAAGAAATACAGCTATCAGCAAATTGGCAAAATATTATCAAATCAAAGGGGAGTATGAGGAATCAACAAAACTTTATGATTCTATCTTAACATTTTTCAAATCCAAAGAGATGACTACTAAGGCTGCCCATATCTTATTGGAGATTGCTTCCAATAAAATGTCGCAAGGACAGTTTTTATCAGCCAGAAAAACATTGGAAAGCGCCCACAAAATAATTCGTAAGCATGATATTCTGCCCCAGCTAATGCCCTATTATCAACTCAGCTCGGACTTACACATGATTCGCCATGCGTATAAAGAGGCTTATATGGATTTGCAATCTCTTAACGATTTGAGGAGTAAGATGTTCACTTCCGAGATACAGAAGAAAATAACCGATATTGAAGTCAAAAAACAACTCGAGAGCAAAGAAAAAGATAACCGGATTTTGAGCCAACAAAATATGCTTCAAAAAGCAAAATTAGCTCAAAAGAATACCATCATTTATTTTTCCGTCTTTCTCCTTGCATTGGTAGTAATCTTTTTGTTTTTCATCTTCAAGTCCTTACGAGCCCTCAAAGAAAAACATCAAATTTTACTGCAAACCAAGGAAGAGCTGGAAGTTTCCCGGCAAAGTTTACTGAATGCTAACAATGTGAAAAACAAGCTCTTCTCGATAGTAAGCCATGATATTCTAAATGGATTTCATCCGCTCTACGGGATGCTTGAATATCTCCGGAATAATGTCAAGGAAATGGATAAGGAGGAAATTTACAATGTGGTAAATAATGTTTTTAGAGGTGCTACCCGTAATCTCCACTTAATGAAAAACATTTTGTTATGGGGAAAGAGTCAGATGAATAATTTTGAGCTCAATCCGGAAGAATTAGACATCCATGAAATAATAGCGAAAAATTTGCGCAATATGCAAATTGTAGCAGAAAATAAAGGGATTTATTTTTTGAACAAAGTCCCTCCTCAAACGAAAGTGATAGCGGATAAAGAGGCTGTCCTTTCCATATTGAGAAACATTTGTTTCAATGCTGTTAAATTTTCTCCCGAGGGAGAAAAGATTATTATCAGTGCAGCTGACGAAGGCAACAAAGTCAAAATCTGTGTAAAGGATCATGGTGTGGGGATGGGTCCGGAAAAGATAGAACAAATTCTTAAAGGACTGGAAATGAAATCACAAGACGGAACCCAGCAAGAGAAAGGTTCCGGATTGGGACTTATCGTAACTAAAGAATTTATCGAAAAAAGCGGGGGAGAATTGAGTATAGAAAGTACAATAAACGTAGGGACAAAGATGTGCTTTACGTTACCAAAACCCGAAAAACGATATCATTCATGAAGATCATAAAAAACCTGTTTTTCTCATTCCTTCTCTTGGCTACGCTAACTGCCCGCGCACAACAACCAAAAACGTGCAGGGATAGTCTGATAGCCCAAATTCCCCGGGCAACGGAGATAGAAAAATTTCATTTATACATCGATATTGCCAGAGGTTTCTGGTATGTTGACTTTGATTCCACTTATTTTTATGCGCAGAAAGCCTTGGATATAGCAAAAAAACTGAAAAAAGAAAGCTTCATTGCCCGCGCATACAAGGAAACCGGAAATGTCTATTATTTTAAAAGCAACTACGTCAAAGCTTTGGATAATTATAAAGAAGCCATCCGGCACTTCAAGGAAGCGCATGATTTCACCGGAATTGTCCATTCCGAGATAAACATCGGACTGGTTTACGAAGAGCTGGGACTTTTCAACAAAGCTATCCAATATTACATTAAGGCTTCGGAACTTGCGAAAGAGCACAACCTGATCAGAGAACTGTACGGAATCACGAACAATATGGGTAATATCTATTACAGGATGGAGAACTACAAACAGGCATTGGAATCATATACCGAAGCCTACGAAAAAGCCATCGAAGAGCAAAACCAAAAACATATTTCAAACGCTACAAACAATTTGGGTTCTGTTAACATTGAGTTGGGAAATTATCCGGAAGCAGAAAAATTTCTCAAAGAAAGTCTCCACACCGCTAAAAAATCTTATAACATTTCCGGCATAGTGAGTGCCACAAACAACCTCGGCAAACTCTATTTCATACAACATCAATATAACACCGCTTTGCAATATTACCGGCAGAGTCTCCGGCATGCTATCCAAAGCGAATTAGCCAAAGATGCCGCCAACACTCTGCGCAATATAGGGGGTATCTATCTGACTATGCAACAATATGATTCCGCTTATCACTATTTTCACAGGACTGAGGAAATAGCGGATTCCAACGGATACATAGAAATTTCTATCCCTTTGAAATTGGATTTTGCCGATCTGTTTGAAAAGACCGGAGATTTACAACAAGCTATAACTGCCTATAAAAGCTATATGAGTCAAAAAGACAGTATCTCGAAAAAGAATAACGAACAAGAACTTTCAGAACTGCAAACGATTTATGAAACAGAAGAAAAGGATTTTCGCAATAAAATTTTAAAACAGGAAAATGACGTTATCCGTCTGGAACTTAAAAATCAACGCTACATTATCTTTTTGGGAATAGCAGTACTAATTATTCTGATCGCCATTACCTTGCTCCTCTTTATGAGATACCGCGTTGTCGAGAGACAGAAGAGCGAACTGATCGACAAAAACAGAAAAATCACCGAACAAAATATTGTGATGAACAAAGCTTTGTCTAAAATCAGCGAAAGCGAACTGAAATATAAGACATTGGTGAATAATCTGAATGCGGGAGTATGCTTGGTACAAAACGCTGAAATTATTTTTGGCAACGAAACCGTAAGCTATATTTTAGTCGGAGAAAAGCGTGAATTGACCGGCAATTATCTGGAAGACTATATTGTCAATGAAGACATCGCTCTATTGGAGAAAACAATAGAAGAGGTAGCCCGTACCAAATCCTCAAAAATCATTGCATTGCATACGGTGGTAGAACCATCGAAAAAAATATCTGCCAGATTTAATTTTCTGGAATATCTGGGCAAGCCGGCACAATTGTGCATTTTTGATGAATGCAAGGAATATCCCTTGGAAAGAACAAAAGAAGAAACAAAAAAAACAGAACCGGTATCACCTTCATATGACCCTAACCGCCTGAAAATTCTCATTGTGGATGATGACGAACTAAACTTAATGTATCTATTGAAAATACTCCAAAAAGAAGGCTGTCAAGTGCTCGCCGTAGATAATGGAAGGGAAGCCATAGACCGCTATTTTGACTATCATCCGGACTTGGTACTGATGGACATCCAAATGCCGGATATGGACGGATTTCAACTTTCCCGGAGACTGCGTAAATTAGAAGAAGACAAAGGAGTAGAGCCTACCATTATCGTTGCCGTTACGGCGTATATTTCTGACAATGAAGAACAAGAATACAAACGCTCGGGTATTAATGCCCTCCTTGCCAAACCGTTCCAATCCAAGGATATTAGACGCATCATCAAGCAGTATTTTCCCGGATGATGCCGCAATTATTTTGAAAAAACCGTAAAAGAGAAAAAAAATTTCACTTTCACAAGTTTTATTACTTTTGTGCACTTTTAAGTAAAGGTATGTGGAGAAGACTTGCAAGATACATATTGCGCTACCGGGTTTTTAACTTATCTCTGATATTGTTAATCGCCCTGTTTTTCGGCTATAAGTCAAAAGACATTCAAATGTCTTATGAATTTAAGAGTCTTTTGCCGAAATCGGACAGCGCCCGCATCATTTATCAATCCTTTCGCCAAAAATTCGGTTCGGACGGAGGGGTAATGTTTGTGGCTGTCCAAGACAGCAACTTTTTTACACTCGATAAATTTAATGCAGCTTATGACTTAACCCGGGAAATAAAAAACATGAAAGGCATCGAAGAGGTGATTTCCATACCGCAAATGTATGTGCTTTCGAGAAACGATTCCCTTAAGAAATTTGTTTTTCATCCGGCGCTTGTCCGGAAGCCCCGCAGCCAAGAAGAGCTTGACGCATTTCACCGGAGATTATTGCGACTTCCCTTTTATGAAGGCTTGCTCTACAATTCACATTCCCACGTTTATTTGATGGGAATCACCCTTAACCATGATATCCTTAATTCCAAAAAAAGAACCTTTCTGGTACGGGAACTGATAGACAAAATAGATACCTATTGCGACACCTATCACATTACTCCCCATTATTCGGGACTCCCCTATATTCGCACCATCAGTGCGGCAAAAGTTGAGAAAGAAATGAAGTTCTTTGTCATTCTCTCGATGCTTATTGCCTCCTTGCTGTTGTTTTTGTTTTTCCGGAATATCCGTGCCGTCATTTTTCCGATGTTTATCGTTTTGATAAATTTGTTGATTGTCTTCGGGTCTATGGTGCTTTTCGGCTATCGCGTTACGATGCTGACCGGAATCATTCCGCCGCTTTTGATTGTTATTATTGTCGAAAACAGTATCTTCATCCTGAACAAATACTACACGGAATACCAGCAACACAAGAATAAAATTTTGGGGCTTCATCGCGTGATTATGCGTATCGGCTATGCCAACCTTCTGACCAATGCCACTACGGCTGCCGGATTTGTTGCTTTTATCATTACACGCAATGAATTGTTGGTAGAGTTTGGCATTATCGCTTCGCTCAATATTATCATTGCTTACGTTCTCACACTTTTCCTTATTCCTATCTTTTTCAGCTTCCTGCCTGCTCCTAAAGAAAGGCACTATAAACATCTCAGCGGAGGCAAGATTACGGCTATTCTTTCTGCCATAACCCGCCTGATTACACACAAACCGAAGTTCGTTTATATTTCGATTTTTTTGCTTCTTCTGTTGTCCATTTCAGGAATACTGCAACTTGAAACTACCGGACGTATTGTAGATGACATTCCGCAAGGAGACGAGTTATATCAGGATCTGATGTTTTTTGAAAAACATTTCAACGGGATTATGCCATTGGAGATAAGTATTGATTTGGGCAGAAAAAAAGGCATCCAGAACTTGCGGAATATCAAGAAGATAGACCGCTTACAGCAGGTCTTGTCCGGCTATCCTCAACTTTCCAAATCCTTGTCTGTTGCGAACGTAATCAAATACGCTAAACAGACTTTTTACAGGGGCAAGCCGTCTATGTACAGCCTCCCCAACAATCAAGAAAAAGCTTTTATCTTCTCCTACTTCCCAAAGCTTAAATCGAAGAAAAAGAAAAATATTTTACACAATTTCGTGGATTCTACGCAGCGCTATACGCGAATAAGCGTTCAAATGGCAAATTTGGGTACCTATCAGATCGAACAACTGGAAAAAGAAATTCAACAGCGGGCAGACTCCATTTTTTCTCCCCGCAAATATAAAGTGAATCTGACCGGCACCTCCATCGTCTTCTTAAAAGGCACAAAATACTTAGTAAACAATCTGTTTTCCAGCCTATTGCTGGCAGTCTTAATCATTAGCATTTTGATGTTCTTGCTATTTAACTCATTCAGAATGGTATTCATTTCTTTGATTCCTAACTTCATTCCGCTGTTTATCACCGCTGCAATGATGGGCTACTTCGGCATTTCCATCAAACCTTCCACGGTCTTAATATTCAGTATTGCGTTGGGAATATCGGTGGATAATTCCATTCACTTTCTTTCCCGCTACCGCCTGCATCTCAACCAAGACGGTTGGAATATCAAAGAAGCGGCTATTGCAACCCTGCAAGAAACAGGTTTTAGTATGATTTATTCATCCATCATTCTTTTCTTTGGTTTTATCGTTTTCGTACTCTCCTCTTTCGGAGGCACCCAAGCCCTCGGCTACCTGATAGCCTTCACACTCATCGTTGCCCTCTTGTCCAATCTTATCCTGCTACCCACACTGATTCTTTCGTTGGACCGTTGGCTTACGACCAAAGCTTTTAAAGAACCGTTTTTAGAAGTTTTTGATGAAGAAGATGATATTGAACTTACCAAATTGGAGATTGAAGAGCCGGAACCAAAGAGCATAAACAGCAAACAACACTAATTTCCCAAAAAACAAAGATTATGAAAGGTATTATTTTAGCAGGAGGCGCCGGCACCAGACTTCACCCGCTCACCTTGGCAGTCAGTAAGCAACTGATGCCGGTCTATGACAAACCGATGATCTACTATCCCCTCTCTACCTTGATGTTGGCAAATATCCGCGACATTTTGATTATTTCCACTCCGGACGATTTGCCGCATTTCGAGAAATTATTCGGCAGCGGCGAACAAATCGGTCTCCGTTTCAGCTACAAAGTGCAGGAAATACCCAACGGTCTGGCGCAAGCCTTTGTCTTGGGAGAAGAATTTATCGGAGACGATGACGTTGCCCTCATTCTGGGGGACAATATCTTCTACGGTGCGGATATGGAAAGACTGTTGCTGCAAAACATCCGTCCGGAAGGCGGAACGGTATTTGCCTACCACGTTTCCAATCCCGGACGCTACGGTGTAGTCGAATTTGATGAACAAAAAAATGCTATCTCCATCGAAGAAAAACCCGAACATCCTAAATCCAATTTTGCCGTTCCCGGACTCTATTTTTATGATAATTCCGTGGTGGAGATTGCAAAGAATCTAAAACCCAGCGCCCGAGGAGAATATGAAATTACGGATGTCAACAAGGTCTATTTAGAAAAGCAAATGCTAAAAGTCGCCATTATGGAAAGAGGCTTTGCCTGGCTGGATACCGGCACTTTCGAATCCCTGATGGATGCTGCTCAATTTGTCGAAGTCATCGAAAAGAGACAAGGGCTCAAAGTTGGCTGCATTGAAGAAATCGCTTGGCGTAAAGGCTATATTTCCGATAAGCAGCTAAAAAATATTGCGCAAAATTTACGCCATAGCGGATATGGAAATTATCTTTTGAACCTGCTCTCCCGGTAAAAACTTTTCCCCAAAATATCAACTTATGCACACCATCGAAGAATATCAAAGAATCATCAATCAACGCATTCGTGAGTTGGACATTGTCAAAGCTCCGCACGAATTGTACGAACCGATAAAATACACCATCGAATTGGGCGGTAAAAGACTTCGTCCAACGCTCTGTCTGCTTGCTGCCGAGATGTTCGGCGCTACCATAGAGGACGCTCTCTCTTCCGCTATTGCGATAGAGATTTTTCACAATTTCACGCTCATTCACGACGACATCATGGATCAAGCCCCTATCCGTAGAGGCAAAATGTCGGTGTACCGCAAATGGAATGAAAACATCGCTATCCTTTCCGGTGATGCGATGATGGCTATGGCATACCAATATCTGCTAAAAAACAATCCGGACAGGCTCTATCCTATCATTGAGACATTCAACAAATTTGCTATTGAGGTCTGTGAAGGACAACAATTTGATATGAACTTCGAAAGCGAAAACAATCTCCTCCTTTCCGACTATATCCATATGATACGATTGAAAACTTCTGTGCTTATCGCCGGAAGTTTGAAAATAGGAGCTATCATTGGAGGAGCCCAAGAAGAAGATATTCAAAACCTCTACGCCTTCGGCGAAAATATCGGTATCGCTTTCCAACTCAAAGACGATTACCTGGACGTATTCAGCAATCAACAAAAATTCGGTAAGCAAACCGGAGGGGATATTCTGACCAACAAAAAAACATTCCTTCTCCTGAAAGCTTATGAATTGGCAGATCTTGCATCCAAAAAAGAATTGGATACCTGTTTTGCCCCTGATGGAAATTTAGAACCCGGCGACAAAATTGAAAGAGTAAAAGCTGTTTACCGCAAACTCAAAGTAAAAGATGAAACGGAAAAAGAGATGTATAAATATTATCGCCTTGCACTGACATTTCTGGACAAGATACAACTACCTTCTTCTCACAAAACAGAAATTACAAAACTGGCAGACAATCTGATGATACGGGATGTATAAAATTTTATCCATCGCAGTCTGCCGGCTTTTACAAGAAAGCAAACAATTCATTT
>WFZU01000005.1 GCA_015489405.1 Bacteroidales bacterium | reverse complement strand
GTATGGAAGGAACGCTCGATGAGGGACAGGCATTCCAATTGGCAAAATCCAAGGTGGTGGAAATGCTGAACTATTTGCCTGCCAATATGCTCTATCATTTTATGACGAATGATTTTTCGGGTGATTCACAGGTTTTACGGAAGGAAGAGTTGATTGCCGGTCTTTCCAAAGTCCAACTTACCCCAACAAGCCGTAATTTGAATGATATTCGGAAGCGTATCGATGCCATCCGTAAAAAAGAAAATCTACGGATTTTGTCAGTGTATTATATCTCTGATTTTCAGTCTATTAACTATCCGGAGCAGATTCGTCCGGTAGATAGTAGTCAGTATTGGAATTTGATTCCCATTAATCAGCCGGATGTCAACAATCTGTATTTGGACAGTTGTTGGTTTGTCGCTCCGGTCAACCGTAGAGACGCTATCGTAAAAATTAAATTCAGCGTGGTCAATAGCGGGGATGAGGACATGCACAAGATTCCTGTCCGCTTGATTATCAACGGTTCTCCGGTGGCGGTACGTACGCTGGATATCAAGGCTCGCCAAGAGGCAATTCATGAGATTGCTTTTAAGACCCGGCAGACCGGAATAAACAGGGCTGTATTGCAGTTGGATGATTTTCCGGTAACTTTTGACAATGAATTGTTTTTCACTTTTGATATACGCAAACAAACGGAAGTGCTTGAGATTGATCCCGGGGTCAATCCCAATCCGTATCTGAAAGCCCTGCTGGCGCATGATTCCCTGGTAGATTATACGGCTGTACCTTCCGGAATGATTCCCTATGATCGATTGAGTGATTTTCAGGCTATCATCTTAAACGGATTGACAACTTTTTCAACCGGTTTTCTCAGCAGGATAAAAGAGTATGTTCGTCAAGGAGGTAATCTGCTTATTTTCCCCCCTTCCGGCAAGCCGGATAATAGCCTGAATACAGTGCTGGGAACCGGTGAATATCTGCCTTTTGTTTCGGATACCGCTTCGGTTTCTTATGTGCAGTTACAGCATCCGGTCTTTAAAGATGTATTTGAAAAAATACCGGAAAATCCGGATTTTCCGGTGATTTACAAGCACTTTCCTATCCGTTATCAACTTCGTTCGGATGCACTGTCTCTCATGGATTTGGAGCAGGGTGATCCACTCTTGGTCTTGTACCCTTCGGGCAATGGAAACGTTTTTCAATTTGCGGTTCCTTTGGAAAAAACGTACTCGGATTTTCCTCAAAATGCACTTTTCGTCCCGTCTGTATATAATGCACTGATATACCGGACTCATCAAGCGCCTCTTTATTATACGATTGGGAACGATAATATTGTGTATGTTCAGGATAATACCTTTGATGAGGAGGGAAATATGATAAAAATTGTCTCTTGGGATAAGCCCTTTGAGTATATTCCTCCGGTAGTAGCGGAAGGACAAAAATTAAAGATTGCCCTTCAACATCAGATAAGTGAAGCCGGATTTTACAAAATTGTAGATGCAGCAAAAACACTAACTGCTATTGCAATGAATTACGGCAGACGGGAATCCGAATTTCATTTTCTTAACCAAGAACAAATAGCTGCTTTGTTTAAGATTCAACAGAACCCCAATGTGAAAATTTTGAATGCCGTAAAAAAATCTGTTGCTCAGGAACTTATGGAAGACGAGCCGGCGAATAATGTATGGTATTGGCTTTTGTTGTCCGGCTTGTTATGTCTTTTGGTCGAAATCTTTCTATTGAGGTTTATGCCATAAATGATTTTTCGTGCTCAGAATACCCGGTTTTACATGGGTGGAAATCCAATATTGGTTTTAAACAACTTTATGGCGATAGCCAGAAGAATGATTCCAAAGACTTTTCTGACTACGTTAAGTCCGTTTTTCCCTAATATCTTTTCGATGAAAAACAGATTCTTGATAACCAAATATACTAAGATCAGGTTTACGATTACGCCAATGAGAATATTCAAATAACTGTATTCTGCGCGCAGGGAAATGAGCGTGGTCATCGTTCCCGCCCCGGCAATAAGCGGGAATGCAATGGGAACGATGGAAGCAGTCTCCGACTCCACGTCTTTAAAGATACTGACCCCCAAAATCATCTCGCCGGCAATCAAAAAAATGATGATAGCCCCCGCAATAGCAAAAGAAGCGACATCAATCCCAAACAGTTTTAATATCCAATTTCCCAGAAATAGGAAGATAATCATAATAATAAATGCTACCACAGTAGCTTTTTCGGCTTCTATTCTGCCGGATTTCTTTTTGAGGTCAAGCAGTATGGGAACAGACCCGAAAATATCTATGACCGAGAAAAGAACCAATGCCGAGCTGATGATCTCCGTTATGTTGAAATACATATATCCTGATTTTTATACTTCTACTTTACCTGTTTTTCCTGATTTTTTAAGGCGGCAAATGTATAAGCAAAATGGATAATGCAAATTTTTTTTACACAATCTTTTTGTCTCTGTATTACAGCGCTACGGGGGTGAAAAAAAAGGGGAAGCGACATCCTTTGAACATCTACCTTATTTGTTCATACAGAAGACATTATCCGTTTTTGTTAACGGGGGAAGCGGGGAAGAAAAAGTGCCGGATATACATGCTTGCACCGACGAAGTTCACGGAAAAGTTCCCTGAGAATTTATTCAAGGACTATCAAAAGCTCATTTTTCACGACATGCGTATTTTTTTTCACTTTTATTTCTTTTATTTTCCCGTCAATGGGGGAGCGCAAAATATTATGCATTTTCATCGCTTCCAATGTCAAAAGGGGATCTCCTTTTTTCACCTCCTGAGCTGTACTCACAAAGATGTCAAGTATCGTCCCCGGAATGAAAGCAGTGATATCTCTGATATCTTTTGCTACATATTTCTTTTTCTTCTCATATTTGGGGGAGAGTCTGGTTTTATATTTAATCCCGTCAATGATCAGACTCTTATTTCTTTTCTTAGTCTCTTTACTTTTATCTTTGCTCTCTTCTTTCATGATAAAATAGTTCTTTGAATATCAATGTTTTAATTCGGGGCAACTAATCATTAAGTGAGCCTTGTGCCGGAATAAGCTTCGTTTACTTTCCGTTCCGCCCCGGGGCAAAACATACAAAAGGCTATGGAATGATTTTAGAATGGAGGCACTCCGTGTTTCCTTTTCGGAATGTCCACCTCTTTGTTATCGGAAATACCCAACGAATGTATCAGCACCTTGCGGGTATCTTTTGGTTCAATTACGGCATCTACGTGTCCATAGGCAGCAGCTACATACGGATTAGCAAAATTGTCTTTGTATTCTTTTATTTTTGCTTGTCTCATCGCTTCTTGGTCTTCCGCTTCTTTTATTTCTTTGCGGAAAATAATATTGGCAGCCCCTTCGGCTCCCATCACGGCAATTTCAGCCGTAGGCCAAGCGAAAACAAAATCGGCACGCAGGTGGATAGAACTCATCGCAATATAACCTCCTCCGTAGGCTTTTCGCAAGATGACCGTCAATTTCGGGACGGTTGCTTCGGAATAAGCATACAAAATTTTGGCTCCGTGACGGATGACGCCGGCATGTTCTTGGTCAATTCCGGGTAAATATCCGGGAAGGTCCACAAAGGTAACAAGCGGAATGTTGAAGGCATCACAGTAGCGAATAAAGCGGGCGGCTTTATCCGATGAATCCACATCTAAAACACCTGCCAATACCGCCGGTTGATTGGCTACAATGCCGATAGTCTTCCCTGACAAGCGTGCGAACCCGATAACGATGTTGGGAGCAAAGAGTTCCATCACTTCAAAAAACTCCGATGCATCAAAAATACCTTTAATAATATCCCGTACATCGTAGGGAAGTTTTTCGTTGGCGGGTAATATTTTCTCAATCTTGTATTTTCTCGTGTTGGGTAACTTCGCCGGATAGGGGGAGGCTTTTTTCTCGTTATTCCAAGGGATATAGGTTACCAGTTGCTTTATTTGTTCAAAGCATGCCTCTTCGGATTCGGCGTAGAAATGGGCGTTGCCGGTCGTTTCCGCATGTACTTTGGCTCCACCCAGATCTTCCATTGAAATCTCTTCTCCCAAGACGGTCTTGATAACTTCGGGCCCCGTAATAAACATTTTTGATACTTTATCGACTACAAAAACGAAATCCGTCAGGGCAGGGGAGTACACGGCACCACCCGCGCAAGGTCCCAAGATAACGGATATTTGAGGGATAATCCCGGAAGCTAATGTGTTGCGGTAAAATATCTCGCCATAGCCTGCAAGGGCGTTAACCCCTTCTTGGATGCGGGCACCTCCCGAATCGTTAATTCCTATCAATGGAATTTTCATTTTAATGGCGTGATCCATTATTTTGGTGATTTTCTTGGCATGTGCCCAGCCCAATGATCCACCGGCTACGGTAAAATCTTGTGCATATATTGCTACCGGATGTCCCAGAATGGTACCGGTTCCTGTGATCACACCATCGCCCGGAAGATATTTTTTGTCCATATTGAAATCCCTTCCGGCATGCTTGACAAACAAATCGTATTCTTGAAAACTGTTTTTATCCAAAAGCGAAAGGATGCGTTCCCTGGCGGTATGCTTGCCTCCGGCTTTCTGTTTCTCGATAGCCTTCTTGCCGCCACCGCTGGCAGCTTCTCTCATCCTTTTACGCAACTCTAATGTCTTACTTCTTAGACCCATTATATAATGTTTTTAATGTTTGTACTATTAGTTTAACTTGTTGAAAAAAAATCAATTAAACTTAATTCTCTCTGTGTATTTTGGGCAAAGGTAGAATAATTATTTTAAAATGAAAGTTTTTTTGTTGTCATTTTTTCCTGTTTTTTTTCAATATCTTTATAAGTCAATGATTATGAGAT
>WFZU01000004.1 GCA_015489405.1 Bacteroidales bacterium | reverse complement strand
TTAATACTGAATCAAAAGTACATAAAATATTATCACACCAAAGAAATAATTATAATAAAATCCAAATGGCAACAACAAAAGGATTAAAAGCACTTTGTTACCGCTTTTTATTCACAACATTTTGTTAATCATTCTTTTTTTATTTCATTTTCCTATTTATAAATGGTATTATTTTTGCGAAAAACGGATGCGTATGAAAAGATATTTTTTAGTTGCAATAGTATTGATTCTCACTACCTTTCCCGGATTCTCGCAAGAGGTGGTGAAAGTACAAAAGTCTGCAGTAACCGAATTGGAAAACGGAAAAAGATTTTATTTGCATCCGGTCATAAAGGGGCAAACCCTCTACTCCATCAGCAAAGCATACGACCTGAGCTACGACGAAATATTCCGCTACAATCCGGAAAGCAAAAACGGACTGAAAGAAAATGAGATTTTGAAAATACCGGTTCATCCGGAGACCAAAAGTGCCGGATACAATGCCTCCACCCAAGATACTTTGTTGAAAAAAGTCGCCCTCTCCGCCGATGAGGAAAAAGATTTTCTCTTGCACATCGTACAGCCGGGCGAAACCTTTTTCAGCCTCGGCAAAAAATTTCATACCAACGTCGATGAACTCAAAAACGTAAATCCCGGACTGGGAGACTATCCCAAAGCCGGTCAAATACTGAAAATCCGCAAACCGGAAGCGGATTCCGCCAAAGCGGAAATAGATGTTATCATACACCAAGTCAAGCCCAAAGAAACCTTATACGGCATCAGCAAACAGTACAATATCACCATAAACGACATTTTACAATACAACCAATGGCTCTCCGAACGGGGATTGCAAGTAAACGACTTTATCAAAATACCCAAAAAAATCATTCCTCCTCCGGAGAAAACAACAACAGAATCCGGCAAAAAACACAAGGACTACCTCATTCACAAAGTGAAAAGCGGAGAAAACCTCTTCCGGATAGCTAAAAAATACGGCGTGAGTGTCGATGGACTTATGCTTTATGATACCAGCTTGACCACCAACATTCATCTGGGACAAGAAATACGGATCCCCCTCATCAAGCCGACAACCTCCTTCATCATTCACAAAAGTATCAAACCCGAAAAATTGCGGACTATTGCCAAGAAATATGAAGTTCCGCTTAAAGAATTGAAAAAAATCAATCCTCAACTGAAACGGAAAACCCGCGCTAACCAATTGGTACGTATTCCCATCAACAAAGACGACCTGATAAACATTCTGCAAGAAGAGGATAAAATAGACAGTGTCAGCTATCTGCCGGTCAAGGATACCGCACATATCAAACAATGTATCGAACATCTCGAAGGCGAACACCCCAAGATGAAAATTGCCCTGCTTTTACCCTTGTATTTGGACAAATCCACGCCACCGGAAGAACTTACCAAAGGAGATTTAAAGAAACTGAAAAAGTTTAAGCCCTTCCGTTTTCTCCCATTCTACGAATCTTTTCTGTTAGCCGTGGACTCTATCAGTCGCAAGGGTGTACAAGTCGAATTGTCGATCTTTGACATCGACCATAGTATGGGAAAAACGGTAAAGTTGTTGAACAATGAGGATATGCTGGATATGGATTTAATCGTTGGACCTCTCTTTAAAGACGATTTTACGCAGTTTAGCAATTTTGCGAAATTGCATGAGATCAATATCGTCAATCCGCTTTCCAAAAGAAATTCGTTTGTAGAAAATAATGACAGGGTGTTTAAATTGATGCCCGATTATCGCGAGCGTCGCTACCTGCTCTCTTCCGCTATCCAAGAGGATTTTCCCGGTGCAAACATTGTGATATTGCAATCCAAAAAAGCGCTGTTTCACCAAGATATTCATTACCTGAAATCCTATTTCTATTTCCAACGGAATACGGAGAACCTCAATCAGTCATTCTCCGCAGTCCTCCACAGCAATATTGCCGACTCTACTTTGAAAAAATGGCATATTCACGACCTCGTCGTAGAAGGGTCGGGCTTCGACAAATTGAAAAATACGCTGTCCTCCACACAAGATAATGTCGTGATACTACTGAGCGACCAAACTTCCTTTCTGAAAGAAACCGAAGGAAAATTAATCAAATACCTCACTGAAAATCCGGAATCTTCCATTCACCTGTTTACCTACGTAAATCCGGAAAAAGTAAACTCTATCAGCACCCAAACATTCATTGACTTGGACACCCATTTTATATGTGATAACGGAATTGATTATGCTTCCCCCGGCGTGAAAGACTTTGTCAAAAAATGCAGGGAGAATTTCCATTTTGAACCAAGTCCGAAGAACTACGCTTTTCGTGCGTACGACCTGGGACTCTTTTTCCTCAACGCTATCTATCTCTACGGCAAGGATTTCCAAAACTGCTTGCACTATGTACCGCAAAATAATCTTTACAACGAATATCATTTCGAACATAGCCCGAGAAACGGATACAACAACGTCCACTGGAATCTGATGCATATGACTAAAGACGGAATATTGAAAGAGAATTGACATTTGTGTGTATGAGTGGGGGGTATTAACATAATTTCTACTCTTTTACGTGCCATAATGAACCTTTTTATTTTTTTACAAAGGTCATCAAACAGAGTCCGTCTATAATGTCCGACTTCTGCGTTACGCTCATACCCAAAACTTCATTGACAGAAGTCAACTCCTTGGTTTTGAGTATTTCGCAAGCCTTGTTCTTGAACATTCTAGCTCAGACTCCGGACTTTATGGACAAACACTAAATATGGTGCCCGTGCCCATAGGGATACCTATCCACCACTCTTTGAGCCCGACCTCATAAGCCATCCCCAAAAAAATATATTGAAACCCCATAGAAACTTCATCGCTTCCTAAGCGGAGGGATGTAATTCCGGGCTCGGCGAGCCGAATGAAGGCTATTTATTGGTTATGTATATTATCAATGCTGTTATTAATGGAACCGAAATATTGTCAATTCCTTTTGAACTTACTATTTCTGTAATAGTCGCAAATAAAGCTATTGTGAATGAT
>WFZU01000003.1 GCA_015489405.1 Bacteroidales bacterium | reverse complement strand
GGATTTTATCACCAACCGGCTGTTGTGCAAGCTGGGGCATCTGGTCTCTTCGGATGCGCTCTGTTTCAAAAAACTCAATTTGGTATTGCAGAATATCGAGCTTTCCGGACAGTTTATGACGCACCTGTATATCTCTTTCATAGCGGGTTTGGTCTTGGCGATGCCCTATATCATTTTTGAGATATGGCGTTTTGTCCTTCCTGCGCTTCATCCTAATGAAAAGAAATATACGCGGGGAGCTGTTTTGGTCATTTCTTCACTGTTTCTTCTGGGTGTTTTGTTCGGATATTTTATTATTGTCCCTTTGACCATTAATTTTTTCGGTTCTTATCAAGTGAGTGAGCAAATCAGCAATCAGATTCATTTGAGTTCGTACATTAGCAGTATCGTTTCCGTAGTGGTCGGTGCGGGTATCGTATTTGAATTACCGGTCTTGGTCTATTTCCTTACCAAAATAGGTGTTGTCAGTCCGGCGTTTCTGAAAAAAAACAGAAAGGTGATGTTGGTCATCATCCTTACACTTTCGGCGATTATCACACCTCCCGATGTTTTCAGTCAGATATTGGTAAGTATCCCCTTGCTTCTCTTGTACGAAGCGAGTATCAAAGTGGCAAAACGGGTTTATAAATCAAATGTTTATGATGAATAGATGGTTTAGGCAAAGCCTTGTTTATTCTTTATTGGCAGGGATGCTGCTGCTTGCTTCCTGTGATCGCAACCGCGTTTACGAGAAAAATATTCATATTCCCGGAGCGGCTTGGTCTATGGACTTTGTTCCTGCTTTTACCTTCCGGATTAAGGACAGCACGGTTTTTTATAATTTTTACATCAATTTGCGAAATAATACGGATTATCCTTACAGCAATTTATTCCTGTTTGTCAATAGCTATCTGCCGGACGGGAGCAGTGCACGTGACACGATAGAGATGATGTTGGCAAACCGTGACGGGCGATGGCTCGGAAAAGGAATAGGAAAAATCAAAGAAAGCCGTTATCTGTTGAAGCAAGATCTCTTATTTCCGCTACGCGGGGAATACCGTATCGAAATTGAACAAGCTATGCGCAATGATACCCTGACGGGAATAGAAGATGTCGGGATACGGATAGAAAAAGCGGATTATTGATGTGTCCGGTACAAAAAACCTCTTCGTGATCAAAAATTTTTTTCAAAAATATTTATTTTGGCTTGAAATGTGTTGTTAGACAAAAGAACTTTTAAAAAAAATGGCGTTATGAAAAAAATATGGATTTTATTGAGTTTTCTTTTTCTCGGCGGTGCAAGTCTTGTTGCACAAAAAATTGCCTACTATCAGCCCCAAGAGGTCTTGGATGCTATTCCGGCTTACCAAAACGCTACCAAAGATATTGATAGTCAGATAGAAAAATGGAAAGCTGAAATCAAAAGCAAATTTCAAAAAGTCGAAGAGAGATACAATTATTTCGTGGAAAACGAAGCCTCCCTTTCGTCGAGTCAAAAAAATCAAATCCAAGATGAGATTATGTCGCTCGAGAAAGAGGCGAAGAAATTTAAAAAATCAATTTTCGGCGAGAATGGAAGATTGCAACAATTAAGGGATAAAAAATTGAAACCCATATACGATCAAGTGGACGCTGCCATTGACCAAACGGTCAAGCGGCTGCAAATAGATTTTCTGTTTGCCAAGACACCGGATGCTCCCTTGGTGCGTGCCAATCCGGATTACGATATTACTAATGATATTAAATCTGCTCTTGGCATTAAATAGAGTCTGTCTATAATGTCCAATAACTTCGTTACGCTCATACTCAAAACAGTCATTGACAAAAGTCAACTCCTTGATTTTGAGTATTTCGCAAGCCTTGTTCTTGAACATTATAGCCTAGACTCCCGACTTTATAGACAGACACTAAATAGAGCTTGTCTATAATGTTCGACTTCTGCGTTACGCTCGTTCTGAAACCAGTCATTTCGGCAAGCTCATTGCATCGCATTGACATAAGTCAACTCCTTTGCTTTCAGAACTTCACAAGCCTTGAATTCGAACATTCTAGCTCAAGCTCTTGACTTTATGGACAAGCATTAAATAGAGCTTGTCTATAATGTCCGGCTTCTGCGTTACGCTCATACTCAAAACTTCATTTCGGCAAGCTCAATGTAGCACATTGACAAAAGTCAACTCCTTGGTTTTGAGTGTTTAGCAAGCCCTTCCTGTACATACGACAGACCGGCTTTTTCTGGAACATTCCGGCTTAGACTCTTGATTTTATAGGACAGATTCTATGGACCGGGAACGGACAGAAAGCCGGCTCCCGTTTTTTTAGATTTCTCCCCAAGTGAATATACAACTTTTTTTGCAAAATGTTGTCTTAATGAAGCAAGGCAAAAGCCTGATGCTTGTTTTATTAAATTTATAGCAGCGTGAAACACATCCTTACAATTTTATCCGTCGTTTTTTGTTTTAGTATGCTTCCCGGACAAGTCCACGAAAATATTTTGATTGGCAATCAGGGAAGTCCCGAAGAACCTTCAATCTATATTGACAAAACCAATCCCAACCGGATGGTAGCCGGGGCAAATATCAGTAAATTTTTCTATTCCGCCGATGCGGGACATACGTGGACACAAGGACAGTTGATATCCAATCAAAACGGCGTGTGGGGGGATCCTTGTATCGTTTCGGATACGACAGGGGCTTTCTATTTTATTCATCTTTCCTATCCTCCTTCGGGAGATTGGATTGACCGCATCGTATGCCAAAAATCCACCGATGGTGGAATGACGTGGAACGACGGCTCCTATATGGGGCTCAATCCTCCTAAACAACAGGATAAAGCCTGGGTGGATATCGATTGGACAAATAACGATATGTATTGTACGTGGACGCAATTTGACGATTACGGTTCTTCGTCGCCCGGCGATAAAAGCAATATTTTGTTTTCGAAATCTATCGACGGAGGCTTGAGTTGGTCTCCGGCATTGCAAATCAATGAAGTCTCCGGCGATTGTATTGATTCGGACAATACGGTTGAAGGGGCGGTGCCTGCCGTAGGTCCCGGAGGGGAAATTTATGTGGCTTGGGCGGGTCCGGAAGGCTTGGTCTTTGACAAGTCTTTGGACGGAGGCCTGTCCTGGCTTGACAATGATATTTTCGTGGCGGATATTCCCGGCGGTTGGGACTATGAAATCCCCGGCATCAGTCGCAGTAATGGTTTGCCCATAACGGTTTGTGATCGCAGCGGGGGCGACTACAATGGAACTATTTATATCAATTGGTCCGACCAACGCAATGGGGAGGATGATACCGATGTGTGGTTGGTAAAATCTACCGATGGGGGCGAAACTTGGTCGGAACCTATACGCGTCAATGATGATCCTCCCGGCAAACAACAATTTTTCACCTGGATGGCTATCGATCAAGCGACCGGATATTTGTGGTTTGTCTGGTATGACCGCCGCAATTATGCGGATACGCAAACCGATGTGTATATGGCGGTTTCCACGGATGGCGGGGAGAGTTTTATCAATTTTAAAGTGAGTGATCAATCGTTTGTTCCTCAATCGAATACTTTTTTTGGAGATTATACCAACGTCTCGGCGCATGACAATGTGGTTCGTCCGATATGGACAAGACTCAATAACGGGGATTTGAGTGTGTGGACGGCTATTGTCAATGTGGATGATGTCCTTACCGGCGAAGAAAATTTTGCAGCTATTCCTTATTTTACACTCCTGACAAATTACCCGAATCCTTTTACTCAAAGCACGAAGATGCATTATAAAGTGCTGAAAAATAGCTTGCTAACACTCAAAGTGTATGATGTATTCGGAGAGGTTGTCGCCACGATTTTTGAAAATAAGCATTTCCGCCCGGGCGAATATGTCGAAGATTTTAATGCCGGAAAATACGGTTTGTCCTCCGGAGCGTATTATTTTTCCCTCAGGGGGAGGAATCTCAATCTCAAACAAAAAATATTGTATGTGAAATAATCTTCTGTTGCCATAGACTTCCCTTGTAATTATCCGGAAAAATCGTACTTTTGCCGGTGAATTTGTGAATGATTTAAAAAATTGAAAAGATGAAAAGAAATGTAGGAAATACCGATAAATTGATACGATATGTCGTTGCGCTGGCAATCCTTTCGCTCTATTATTTTAGACTTGTAGATGGACTTACCGGTCTGATTGTCATTGCCGTGGCATTTGTTTTTGCGATTACCGGTTTGCTGGGATTTTGTCCGGTCTATCTTCCCTTCGGGATTAATACCTGCAAAAGAAAAAAGGGGAAGGCAGAGAACGAAAAAGAGCAAAAACAATAGTGCGAGATGGTTCAATTGTACAATTATACGATGATACAGTGGTACAATAATACAATGATACAATGAATGGGGTGTGTTACACAGGGTTTTACCACAGAGATTTTGCGGCGAACCGCAATTCATTATCCATTCACAATTCTCCATTAACCATTGAAAAGATCCGCTCCGTAGGAGCGAAATATGTCTAGCCCTGCACGTCCGTGCAGGGGAAAAATATGCAGAAATAACCGCAGGCGAAATACCGCAAAATTGGAAAACGGAGGTTGCTGCCCTGCGGAATAGGAAAAAAGCCGCGAATGCACGAATGAAATTTTCTATGCGCACGGGGAACATCGAGATGTTTTTCGTATTTGCGGCTCGCCGCAATCCCAAAGGGATTCTATTCCTCGAAGCGAAGCAGCACTTTCCCGCCGGACATATTTTTGATATATTTTTTCAAGGCGGTTTTGACATCACTCCCGTTCACGATTTCTTGCACCGGCAGGAGTTCCGGATGTTCTTCTCCATATTTTTGCAATTGCCGGTAAATCTTCTGCAGGTCTTGCTGCGTCATACGGTTTTTCCATTGGGGCAGATTGAAGCCGCTGATATGCTTTTGCCGGAAAATAATTTTTATCGGGTCAATATCTTGAATCTGCTTACCGGAGAGTCCTCCGTACACAAAAATACGGGCGGCGGTCTCTTCGGGGAGGGCATTGAGCAGGCGAGCCGTTTGATCGCCGGCGACGGCATCAAATACGACATTCGCTTTTAAGTCGTGGGCGAGCTTGCGCAAATCATCGTCAAAATCTTCATCTTCCGAGTTGAGCACGTATTTCCCCGCTTTTTCCAAGCGTGATTTCGAGCTTTCTTTGCGAACAATATTAATCACGGGAATAGAGGCTTTGTCCGCTAAAAATTGCAGCCAATGTCCGACCATTCCACCGGCGGCATTTTGGATAATGGCATGGACGGAAAATTGTTTTGCAAGCTCCAACATTGCAAACGCCGTCAATGGATTGATGGCAAGAACAGCAGCTTGGGAAAGGGAAAATCCGGGCTCCAAGAGAACGATATTGTCTTTGTGTGCGATGAAATATTCCGCCCAGGTTCCTTGATGTTCCGCTTGGACAAAAGCTGCCACGCGATGGTGAAGAAGTCCCGAGGGGACGCTCTTCCCTGTCTCTACGATTGTGCCCGAAGCCTCAAATCCGGGTACGACCGGCAAGGCTTTGGTGATGCCGTATCCTCCTTGTATAAAAGCGATATCCGAAGGATTGATAGCGGCAAAGGCAGTCTTAATCAGGACTTCGTCTTCCGCCAAAGGCGGCAATTCCATTTCTTGATACCGGATACCGAGCATCGCCCGGATGAGGTTTGCCTGGTAGGAAGGCAGCAAGTTGGCTTTACAGATCATAGTATTTCAAGGTTTATTGGTCCAGAAAATCTTCTACATACTTTTTAGCTTTTTGCACCGCTTCATCAAGTTTGTCATTGAGGACGACCACATCAAAAAAGGGGGCATATTGGAGTTCGGACGAAGCTTTTTGAATCCGTTTTTTGAGACTCTCTTCATCTTCCGTATGACGGTTGATAAGTCTGCTTTTCAGAGCTTCAATGGAGGGCGGCTGTACAAAAATCGCCAGCGCCCTGTCACCGTATTTTTTTTTGATATTCATTCCGCCTTTGACGTCCACGTCGAAAATGATATTTTTGCCGGCGGCAAGGATTCTTTCCACTTCCGAGACAAGTGTGCCGTAAAACTGATTTTCATAGACTTCTTCCCACTCTACAAATTCACCGTTTTGTATTTTCCGTTTAAATTCTGCCGGACTGATAAAGTAGTAGTCTTTCCCTTCCACTTCGTAATCCCTTTTTGCGCGTGTGGTGGCGGTAACAGAAAACTCGAGTGAAGGGATTTGCTTCATCAGCTCTTGCACGATACTCGTCTTACCGGCTCCCGAGGGAGCGGAAAAAATAATTAACTTGCTTTGTTTGTTCCCTGCCATTTTCAATGTAATATTTTGAATATCATTTCTTTATATAACTCTCCTTCGGACATTCCGGCATTGTCGATACCTTTGGCTTTCATATCATATTCACGCAGAATGTGGATGATTTGTATTAATTTCCCCAAAGGGTAATGGCGTGCAGCCGTAGCATAATCTTTGACAAAATAGGGACTGACCCCTAAGGCAGCGGCGGCATTTCGGCTCGATTTATCTTTCAACTGACTGTATATTAGCAGTTTGCTAAAATACAGATAGAGCATATACACATTCCGTATTAAGGGCGCTTCTTTGGGATTAGCAGCAAAATAATGAATGATTTTGTTGGCTTTCAGAATGTTTTTTGTCCCCAGAGCATTTTGTAATTCAAAGAGGTTATAATCCTTGCTGATGCCGATATACTCTTCGATATGCTTGTCGGAAATGACTTCGGAAGGCGGCACATTGATTGTCAATTTATCCAGCTCATTGGCAATCTTTTCCAGATGTGTACCCAAAAACTCAACCAACATCAAAGCCGCCTTGGGTGAAATCTTGTAAGCCTTTCCGGCGAGGTATTCGTTAATCCATTTGGGAATTTGATTTTCGTAGATGCGGGGCGACTCAAACAGAACCCCGTGTTTTTTGATGGAAACGGCAAATTTTTTCCGTTTGTCAATTTTTTTGTATTTATAATTCAATACCAGTATGGTCGAGTCCAAAGGATGCTCCACATAGGATTGTAGCTTTTCGATTCCGCTGAGATTTTGGGCTTCTTTGACGATTACCACATTATGCGAAGCCGCCATAGGATATTTCTTAGCGGTAGAGATAATGGTTTCGACGCTGGTCTCTTTTCCGTACAATACGCTGAGGTTGAATGCTTTCTCCGCTTCCGTTAAAATATTTTCTTCGATATAATCGGAAATTTTATCAATAAAAAAGCTTTCTTCTCCTTGCAGGAAATAGACCGGAGCATAGATTCTTTTTTTGAGGTTGGAGAGGATATCGTGTATTTTCAGCTCGGGCATACCGTGAATTGTTAAAATCTCAGATGTTTTACGGTCAATCCGTCTTCAATCAATAGTTGCAAGGATTCTATTCCGATTTTCAGGTGGTCTTCCACAAAATTTTCCGTAACGATCCGGTCTTTTTCTTCGGTTTTCACACCGGAAGAAATCATCGGCTGGTCGGAAACCAGCAGCAATGCACCGGTAGGAATTCCGTTGGAGAAACCTACGGTAAACAGGGTTGCCGTTTCCATATCAATAGCCATGGCACGGGTGCGACGCAGATGTTTTTTAAATTTTTTGTCGTGTTCCCAGACGCGCCGGTTGGTTGTAAAGACCGTTCCGGTCCAATAGTCTCTTCCGTGCTCACGGATGGTGGTAGAAATCGCTTTTTGCAGATTAAAAGCCGGCAGGGCAGGGACTTTGCGCGGGAGATAGTCGTCGGATGTTCCTTCTCCACGGATAGCCGCGATAGGCAAGATGAGGTCGCCGAGATTGTTTTTCTTTTTCAAGCCTCCGCATTTGCCGAGAAAGAGTACCGCCTTGGGCGAAATGATTCCCAACAAATCCATGATCGTTGCCGCATTGGGACTCCCCATAGTGAAATTAATAATGGTAATATCACCGGCAGTAGCGCAGGGCATCGGTCTATCTCTGCCTACAATCTCTACGCCATGCCATTGGGCAAATAAATCAACGTAATGTTGAAAATTGGTCAGCAAGATATAACTCCCGAATTTCTCCAATGCCATTCCGGTATAGCGGGGCAACCAATTTTTAATAATCTCTTTTTTTGTCTTCATATTTCTTTTTCTTTTATAAAAAAACCTCTTGTTCAAGATCAAGCCGGAAAACAATACTCACATTTTTCCGGTTTCACGACCTCATCATTTCAAATTGAAATATACATATCCGTTTTGGCATGCAAAATTAACATTATTTGTCAGACGCCGGATTTTATTTTTCTTTTTTTGGGACCCCGGCTTAGTGAGCGGGTACAAGCAATGGATGTTGTACAGGATTTTGCCTTTCCCGGGAAAACCGGCGAACTGTTTTTATTAAATTGCGGATAGTTTGCAAAAATATATTCTTCCGACAGGAAAAACAACTAATTTGCCGTCTGATATTTACAGTTTAATCTGTATTGTAAGGGGTTTATAATGAGAATGTTAGGTTTTTATGAATAGAAATATGCAAATGAGAGGAATCTTGACGATCGTTTTTATGGTGTTTTTTTATGGCATTTTTGCTCAAAATGATGCTCAATTTGTAGCGCAGTCGGTAGATGAAAATCTGCAAGCCGGAGCGCCTTTTACGATTTCCATTACGTTTAAAAATACGGGTACGACGACCTGGACGGACTCCGCTTTGTACCATATCGGAACGCAAAATCCGCAAGATAATTTTATTTTTGGGGTTAACCGTCTCCTGCTGCCCCAAGATGTCCCGCCCGGGGAGGAAGTTACCGTGACGGCAACGCTCACCGCACCTTCCGAAGCCGGTCTGTATTATTTTCAATGGCAGATGGTGCAGGACGGGGTCGAATGGTTCGGGGAGAAATCGGAAGCGGTGGTGCTAATCATTGGTGCGGAATTGGCGGGAGATTTGTTCCGCCCGGGAAAATCTTTTTCGACCGCCAGCCACATTGTTTCGACCAGTTTTTTTACGTGGTTCTCAGCAGAGGGGGGACAACAGAGCAGCCCCTGGATACCGCTCGAAGGACGGGAGACCTGGACCGGAACGGTATCCTTTTGGATGAATTTTATCAAGGAGGTAATGGCTTGCAATATTGATGTCTTGTATGTCGAACTGATTCCCTATATGGAAAACCAGCGCGGCAATCTTTTTATGGCTTTATACTTGCTCCGTTCACAGGGTTGGGAAGTCCCCAAAGTGTGTCCTTTTCTGGACCCGGAGATCACGTATAGCCTCTTGGGCTATCACGGAGATTGTTCGACAGAGGAGGGAAAAGATGAACTCGTCGGGCATTATATCCGCTTCTACAACCAATATTTTGCAGTCAATACCGATGCTTATGCGGATGATTTTGTTTATACACAAGACGGACATCCGGTCTTGGATATTTGGCATATACAATTGCATATCGACCACTACAATCAACTGACGCGGGATGATGTTACCAGCCGTCTGAGTGCAGCCTTCGGGACGGAACATCCGATTTTCAATAATGATATTAAAATGATAAACAATGCTTATTCGCCGGCGTTCTCTTTTGCGGATGAAAGAATCTATCAGTTTGAGATGCAGTCGTATAAGATTGATAAAAATTGGAATGGCATCAATTCGTCCCTGCTCAAACCCGGTTATTGGGACCAAAATGTTCGCTATCCCGGCTATTTGTTGCCGCGCGATGGCGGTACCCATTATGCGGACAGCTGGGCGCAAGTCAATGCGGATACTACGATAGACCGCGTATATATTGAGAGTTTTAATGAATATGACGAGGGCTCCGGAATCTATGCCGCGCGTACGGATACCATTTACAAAAAGACCGGTGGCGGAGTGAACAATACCGGCAATGATGTCTGGTCTCTTTCGGACGATCCTTACGAATATATCCGGACTACCGCCCAAGGGGCGAAAATTTTTAATGATAATCCCGGACTGGATGCTTCTTTTATTCAATATGATGTCCCTCCTGTGATGACAGCGGGCGATACGGTTCAAATAAGCCTTACCGTGCGTAATGATGGAGATGAGAAATGGAGTGCTGCCGCTGCGTTTGCACTTCGTCAAAATACGTCTTTGGATGAAATTTCCTTCGGAAATCCCTGCCCGCTTAATGACAGTCTGGATGATATTCCCGCTTACGGCGGTATTATCCGGGGGAGAACCAAGATCTTTTCTTTCCCCGTAGTAGTGCCGGCGATGACGGGAACACACACGGTCCATTGGCAAATGTTTCAAGGGGACAATACCTGGTTTGGAGACACGTTGGCGGTAACGTTTAACATCTTACCTCCGGAGGGGCAAAAAGAGGAAGCGAATCAGATTTTCGCTATCTACCCGAATCCGGCGAAAGAAGTTTTGAATATTAGCGCTCCGGCGAAAATGCACGATTTGCATTTATCGCTGTATGACGGGAAAGGAGTACTCTGCAAGGAAATACCTTTGGAAAGCGGAGAAAGCACTCTTTCGCTTCGTGGTTTTCCTGCTTCTCTGTTGTTTGTTGAAATTAAGGATTCTCAGGGGAAAACGGTACACCGTCAAAAGATTTATCATCAGAAATAGCGGAAATCCATTTTTCCGTTTTCGATAGCGATTACAAAGTGAATATTTGCACACGAAATTTGTCATCGACTTTCGTTTATTGTCGCCGCGAAAAATCGCCAAACATATAATCTTCCCGCCGGTACTCCAGGATTTTTTCGATGATTTCATCTATATCATCGGAGAGGAACAGTAATTCGTGGTATTTTTGATTTTTTGCCAATTTTTGTAATAAAGGATATACCGGGCGGTCTTGAGTCCAGTGTTTTACGCCCATGAAAATCATCGGAGAAATGTATTTCGGGATTTTTTTATCGTTGTATTGGGCATAATGATTTTTCGTTGCATCTTGAAATACTTCTTGCGTTGTACCGGCACTTCCGGGGGCAAATATCACTCCGTAGTGAGCAATGGATAGCAGACCGTCTTCCCGGACGCTATTGGCAAAATATTTGGCAATATGGCTGGCAAAGGGATTGGGGGGCTCATGTCCGTATAGCCAGGTGGGGATGCCGATACTCATGGATGCTTTTTCTTTTCCTGCCGGCACCGGATAAGCCTCTCTAACTTTCCAAGCTCTGTGCAACCAATCCGGGTCTTTATATTCTTTATGCGGAAGGGCGCCTTTCGGACGTTTTTTCAAAATGGCAATAGCTTCCTTGAGTTCCGCTTCGCTCCGGGCTGAGAAATAAGCTCCCAAATTGGTGGCTTCCATAGCACCCGGACCTCCTCCGCTTACCATCAAGTAGCCTTTCCGGCTCAGACGTCCGGCAATCAGTGCTATCTTGAGGTAAGTTTCTTCGCTTCTCTCTATGGAATGTCCTCCCATGACAGCGACAACCTTTCTCCCCTCTATCGCTTCTTCCAAAGCATCCGAAATACTGTGATCATGCAGTCTTCGCATAAGGCTGACAAAAATGGATTTGGGTTGATCCATGCCGTGTTGCACATATTCTTTATATACTTGATAATCAAATGTTTGGAAATATCCGTCGGGGCATTTCTCGTCAAATCCGGCAAATAGTTCTTCCGGGCTGTATAGTCGTGCACGATGGACCGGGAAACGTACTTTCTTGCTATCCGGTATGACGACCCCGCCGGTAAATACGATGTGTCCGGCGGTAACGCGACTCATCTCACAGCCGAGGAAAAAACTATCTTTAAAATCCATCTCCACCACGCGGTCTTCATACGGGCGAATATCCAAATCTTTAATGGCAGCCGGAGCAGGATTGGGCATGTCAAGCCAATGCTTAAACTCCTTGATATTATCTATTTCTTTCATTGGTTTTCCGGTTTGGTACCTGTATCCCGTGAGAAAATATTGTATATCACTCCGGGTTTTTTTCAAAATGGTTTTATGTTGCGAACAAAAAGACGTTGTCCTGTTCCTTGCAGAGCAGTGGAAGCGGTGCAGTCTGAATATTCACCGAAAATCATATACTTGGCCGGTCGCCAATCCACGAACGTAAAACTACATCCGGATGATGCCGTTTTTCGTTTCGGGATATTTTTTATTTCGCGAAGCGGCGATTGCCATAGCCAGGATTTTCCGCGTATCGACCGGATCTATGATGCCGTCATCCCAAAGGCGTGCCGTGCTATAGTAGGCAGAACCTTCCCGCTCATATTTCTCCAAAATTTCTTTCCGCATCTTTTCGCGGACTTTGTCATCCAGTTTTTCCCCTTTTCTTGCCAATTGGTCTTCCTTCACTTGAATCAAGACATTGGCAGCCTGTTCGCCGCCCATGACGGATATTTTTGCATTGGGCCACATAAAGAGAAAGCGGGGGTCGTATGCCCTTCCTGCCATAGCGTAATTGCCGGCACCAAAACTACCGCCGAATACGACTGTGAATTTGGGCACATCCGCATTGGCAACGGTATGAACAAATTTGGCTCCGTCGCGGGCAATACCTTTGTGTTCATATTCTTTTCCGACAATGAAACCGGTGATGTTTTGCAAAAAGACCAAAGGAATATTCCGCGAAGCGGCAAGTTCGACAAAATGAGCCCCTTTGAGTGCCGACTCGGAGAATAAAACGCCATTGTTGGCAATAATTCCGACCGGCATCCCCATGATCCGGGCAAAACCCGTAACCAAAGTAGGAGCATAGCGTGCTTTAAATTCTTGAAAACGGCTACCGTCCACGATACGTGCAATGATTTCTTTGGCATCTACCGGTTTGCGCAGATCCACGGGAGCTATACCATATAGCTCTTGCGGGTCGTAATAGGGCTCTTCTATCTCTTCTCCGGGCAGGTATTGATGTTCTTTGGCTTGTATGGTCTCCAATATATTGCGGCATATTTGTATCGCATGGTGGTCGTCTTCCGCAAGGTGGTCAGCCACGCCCGATATCGCCGTATGTACGTCTGCACCGCCCAACTCTTCGGGACTTACGACTTCTCCCGTAGCAGCTTTGACCAGCGGAGGACCGCCGATGAAAATGGTTCCTTGATTTTTGACGATAATCGTTTCATCGCTCATCGCAGGGACGTAAGCCCCTCCGGCGGTACAAGAGCCCATCACGATGGAGATTTGAGGGATGCCGGCAGCCGACATACGTGCCTGATTGAAAAAGAAGCGCCCGAAATTATCCCGGTCGGGAAAAACTTCCGCTTGCTCGGGTAGAAAGACGCCTCCCGAATCTACCATATAAATCGTCGGTAAACGGTTTTCCATGGCTATCTGCTGTGCCCGTACGTGTTTCTTAATCGTCTCCTTGACGTACGTACCCCCCTTGACAGTCGCATCATTGGCTACGATCATCACTTCGCGATTGTGCACGACTCCTATTCCGGTAATGATGCCGGCAGACGGAAACTGATTGTCGTAATGTCCGTAAGCTGCCAAAGAGGACAGTTCCAAAAAGGGCGTATCCTTGTCAATGAGCAGGTTTATCCGCTCCCGCGCCAAGAGTTTCCCTCTCTTTTTATGTCTTTCAATAGACTTGGGATTCCCTTTTCTTACCTCTGCTAAAATACTTTTAAACTCTTTCAGGAGTGCCATATAGGCTTCTTTATTCTGCGTAAAACTCCCGGACTTTGTGTCAATTTTAGATTCTATTCTATACAATTTTCCTGTATTTTAAAATGAGGGCATAAAAGTACAATATTTCCGTTTATCGCAAAAAATTTTTTTTCGTGCTATTGCAA
>WFZU01000002.1 GCA_015489405.1 Bacteroidales bacterium | reverse complement strand
GTGTATGGGTGAATATTCGTCAACGCCCTTACAATGTGATTGCCAACCCCAAGGATGATGCCCGGGATATTTTCATTTCCACTTTTGATTCCGCTCCCTTGGCTCCCGACTTGGATTTTGTATTTCAAGACGAGAAAGAGAATTTCCAAGCCGGCATAGACATCCTCAACAAACTGACCAACGGGAAAGTCTATCTGGGAAACAAAGCAGGGCAAAAGTCCGTTTTCTCCGGAATCAAAAATGCCGTCATCAACGAATTTGACGGTCCTCACCCGGCAGGGAATGTGGGCATCCAAATTCATCATGTCAAACCGGTGAACAAAGGCGAGAGAGTCTGGGTGCTGGACCCGCAAGCGGTAGTCCTCATCGGAAGATTGTTCTTGACCGGAAAATACGATGCACGCAAAATCATTGCGCTGACCGGCACGGAAGTTGAAAATCCGCAATACTACGAAATCATAAACGGAACATCCCTACAAGAAATCTTGGAACAAGCCAATATCCGCTCCTCTAATGTGCGGTATATCAGCGGAAACGTCCTGCACGGTACAAAAATTGAAGCAAATGGCTATGTAGGAAATTTTGACCGGCAGATAACGGTCATTCCCGAAGGAAACCATTATGAGTTTCTGGGCTGGGCAATGCCAAGATTCAATAAATTCTCTTTTTCGCACGCCTATTTTTCTTGGCTTTTCCCGAAAAAGAAATTCGCTTTCGATACCAATCTCAACGGGGGAGAACGTCCCTTTATTTTGACCGGACAATTTGAAAAAGTCCTGCCGATGGACATCTACCCGATGCAGTTGCTCAAAGCTATCATCATCAAAGACCTTGACTTGATGGAAAATCTGGGGATTTATGAAGTGGATGAAGAAGATTTCGCCCTTTGCGAATTTGTAGATGCTTCCAAAAACAATATCCAAAGCATCGTACGCGACGGGCTCGACTACGTACGCAAAGAGATGGAATAATAAGAATCGTTAATTATGGACGATAGTCCGGAAATATAGAATAACAACACCTATGAAAGCATTAAGAAATTATGTTGACAAAATAAAACCTCATTTCACCAAAGGCGGCAAATATGAAAAATTTGAATCGGTCTTTGATGCTTTTGAGACTTTCTTGTTCGTGCCTGACAAAGTAACGACAAGCGGAGCGCATATCAGAGATGTCATTGACAGCAAGCGGGTTATGATTATGGTGGTCATTGCCCTCCTTCCGGCTCTGTTTTTCGGGATGTGGAATGTCGGCTATCAGCATTTCACTTCACTCGGAGAGAGCGTCTCATGGACGACCGCATTCGGCTACGGCTTTTGGAAAGTCCTTCCGCTGATTGTGGTTTCGTATGTCGTGGGACTCGGAATAGAATTTGCATTTGCGCAAGCTCGCGGGCACGAAGTAAACGAAGGCTATCTGGTAACGGGGATGTTGATTCCGCTGATTGTCCCGCCCGACATTCCGCTCTGGATGTTGGCGATTGCGGTTGCTTTTGCCGTCATCTTCGGGAAAGAAGTATTCGGTGGAACCGGAATGAATGTATTCAATCCGGCGCTCTTGGCGAGAGCTTTCCTGTTTTTTGCTTATCCTTCGCATATGTCCGGAGACAAAGTATGGATTACCGACGGCGTAACCCAAGCCACACCGCTGGGAACCGCTTTAACATATAGCGGCAACAATTTACCACAGGACTTGCCGTCTTTTCATGATATGTTTATGGGATTCATTCCGGGCTCGGTTGGTGAGACCTCCACACTGATGATATTGATAGGCGCCGCGATCCTTTTGATTACCGGCATCGCAAGCTGGCGGATAATGCTTTCCATCCTCGCAGGAGGATACGTGATGGGATTGATTTTCAATCTTGTAGGACATAATGCTTATATGGAACTTCCTCCGTATTATCATTTTGTGATGGGAGGTTTTGCATTCGGAATGGTCTTTATGGCTACCGATCCTGTCTCCGCCGCCCAAACCAATACCGGAAAGTGGATTTACGGTTTTCTGATTGGACTTTTCGCCGTCTTGCTGCGTGTGGTCAATCCGGCTTATCCCGAAGGAATGATGTTGGCGATACTCCTGATGAATGCTTTCTCCTCATTGATTGACTACTATGTCGTAGAAGCCAATATCAAAAGGCGTCTGAAACGTTTGAAAGTGAAAAGTGCGTAACAAGTAAGATAAAAACGAAATAATAATAACTATGTCAAACAGATATATTTTCACGTATGCAACGGTAATGATTGTTCTCGTAGCAGCCTTGCTCTCGACAGCAGCTACCGTGCTCAAACCCTACCAGGAAGCCAATGCCAAGGCAGCCAAGATGGTGGAGATATTGAAATCTTTCGGGGTCGATGCCTCCCGGGACCAAGCGAACGAACTTTTCAACCGGTATATTGTCGATGAAATGGCAATAGATGCCCAAGGAAAGGTCGTTACGCTTTACCAAAAAGGGAAAAAAGTCAAAGGAGAGGGAGTGCGTCCTTTCGATTTGGAAATGAAAAAAGAATTGAAGAAATACGATGCCGGACAAGCTGCTCTTTTTCCGCTCTACAAAGCGGTCAAAGACAATCAAACATTTTATGTTATCCCACTCTACGGAAAAGGTCTGTGGGGTCCGATATGGGGATATATAGCCCTTCAATCCGACCTCAAAACCGTATCGGGAGTAACGTTCGGACACGAAGGAGAAACCCCCGGACTCGGGGCGGAAATAGCCAAACCGCCGTTCCAAGTTCAATTCAAAAACAAAACAATCTGGGACGGGCAAGGAAACTTTACTCCGATTGATGTAGTCAAAGGAGGTGTGGAAAATCTTCCCAAAGCCGACCAAGCACACAGCGTTGACGGGATTTCCGGAGGAACGCTTACCAGCAAAGGGGTAGATGCCATGTTGGACAAAGTCCTGCATATCTATAAAAATTATATTGTTGCACAAAGAAAGAAATAAGATATGAGTCAAGAAAAAACCACGAGAGAACCTTTGTTCTCTGCCAAGAATATGGAGCTGCTGCGCAAGCCGCTCAATCTGGACAATCCTATCACGGTTCAAGTATTGGGAATTTGTTCCGCCTTGGCGGTAACGGTAAAACTCGAACCCGCTATCGTGATGTCTATCTCGGTAATGATGGTTACCGCTTTTTCCAACTTGATTATTTCTTTGTTGAGAAATACGATTCCTTCGCGTATCCGTATTATCGTTCAACTGGTGGTCATCGCTACCTTGGTGATTTTGGTAGATCAGCTATTGAAAGCCTTTGCCTATGATGTGAGTAAACAGCTTTCGGTCTTTGTCGGGCTTATCATTACCAACTGTATCATTATGGGGCGTTTGGAAGCCTTTGCCATGGGCAATAAACCCTGGCCCTCATTTATGGACGGCATCGGCAACGGTCTGGGATACGGCATTATTCTGGTGATTATCGCCTTTCTGCGTGAGTTGTTTGGCTCCGGCACCGTAACTTTCCCCGTAATAGGTGAGTTGAGAATCATACCTCAATCCTTTTACGCTATGGGATATGAAAATAACGGAATGATGATTTTGCCTCCGATGGCATTGATTACCGTCGGACTCATTATCTGGATACAACGTTCCCGCAATCGTGAATTGATAGAAGAAAAAAAATAGGTACCCTGAAAATACAATATTCTTATGCAAGATTTACTAAACTTATTCGTAAAATCGATATTCATCGACAATATGGTGTTCGCATACTTTCTCGGTATGTGTTCCTATATTGCCGTTTCCAAAACGGTCAAAACATCAGTCGGTCTCGGAATTGCCGTAACTTTTGTGCTTTTTATCACCGTTCCGGTAGATTTTTTGCTCAACAAATATGTTTTGAGTCCCGGCGCTTTGTCGTGGTTAAGCCCTAGCCTGAAAGACTTGGACTTGAGTTTTTTGAGTTTCATTATGTTTATTGCGGTGATTGCTTCCATTGTTCAATTGGTGGAAATGATCGTAGAGAAATTTACGCCCGCTCTTTACAATTCATTGGGAATCTTCCTTCCCCTGATTGCTGTTAACTGTGCGATTTTGGGAGGCTCCCTCTTTATGCAAGAACACGAATTGGAAACCTTGGGCGAAGCCACCGTTTTCGGATTGGGCTCGGGTATCGGGTGGTTTTTGGCAATCATAGTGATAGCCGCTATCCGCGAACGTATTCGCTATTCCAATGTTCCCGCTCCTTTGCGGGGAGTAGGGATCACCTTTATCCTTACCGGACTGCTGGGTATTGCCTTTATGAGTTTTATGGGTATCAAACTGTAAGACAACAAATAATCGAAGAAGCTATTTTTTATAAACGCATAAACTGAAAGAGATGATATTATTGGATATGGGACTTAGCACAATATTAATTGCCAGTATTGTAGTGTTTTTGACGATTATTTTGCTACTGGTAGGTGTTTTGTTGGTTGCCCGCAAGAAACTGACTCCCCAAGGAGATGTGAACATCACGATAAACGATGACCGGAAAGTGGTGGTGCCGGCAGGGAGCAGCTTGCTTTCTACCTTGAGCAACGAAAAAATCCTTTTGCCTTCTGCCTGCGGTGGTGGAGGTACTTGCGGAATGTGCCGGGTACGGGTGGAAGAAGGCGGCGGTTCCATTTTGCCTACCGAGACAGGCTTTTTTACCCGCAAACAGCAGTTGGACCATTGGCGCTTGGCTTGTCAAGTTAAAGTCAAAGAAGATTTGAAGATTAAAGTTCCCAAAGAAATTTTCGGAATCAAAAAATGGGAGTGCACCGTCAAATCCAATGACAATGTGGCTACTTTCATTAAAGAGTTTGTAGTATCACTTCCCGAAGGAGAAAAACTGGATTTCAAATCCGGCGGATATATCCAAATAGATGTTCCCGCTGTTACCGTTGACTTTTCCAATGATATTGATGTGCAGGAAGAGTATCGTGAAGATTGGGACAAATTCAAAATGTGGGACCTTAAAATGGTCAACAAAGAACCTCAATACAGAGCCTACTCCATGGCTTCCTATCCTGCGGAAAATGAAATTATCATGCTGAATGTCCGTATCGCTACACCTCCTTGGGACAGGGAAAAAGGCGGCTTTATGGATGTCAATCCCGGCGTTTGTTCGTCCTATATTTTCTCCCTGAAAAAAGGCGACAAAGTCAATATTTCCGGTCCTTACGGAGAATTTTTTGTCAAGGATACCAAAAACGAGAAAATGTTTATCGGAGGCGGTGCCGGTATGGCTCCCATGCGCTCCCATATTTTCCATTTGCTGAAGACCTTGAAGGTGCGCGATATTCCGATTTCATTTTATTACGGTGCGCGTAATCCGCGTGAAATGTTCTATCAAGACCAGTTTGAAGCGCTCGCAGAGGAATTCCCTAATTTCAAATTTACCATTGGATATTCCGATAAAGAACCCGAAGGCGCTAACTGGAACGCTCCCAACGGCTTTATCCATCAAATCATCTATGACACGTATCTCAAAAATCACGAAGAACCCGAAGAGATTGAATATTACCTCTGCGGACCTCCGATGATGATAGCTGCCGTGCAGAAAATGCTGGATGATCTGGGTGTACCGGAAGAGAATGTAATGTTTGATGACTTCGGAAGTTAAAGTTCCGGAAGTCTGTCTATAATTATCAATTGTTAATGGTTAACTATTAGTGGTTTGCGCCTTGCCGCAAAATCTTCCTCTGTGGTATCCGGTGCATAACTCCGTGCAAGGCTTCGGCAAGCTCAGCGCAACGCCTTTTGGTTAAAAAATTTCATTCGTGCATTCGCGGCTTTTTTTCTATTCCGCAGGGCGGCGACCCCCGTTTTCCAATCTTGCGATATTTCGCCTGCGGTTGTTTCTGTATACCATTTTCCCCTGCACTTCCGTGCAGGGCTACAAAGATTTCGCTCCTACGGAGCAATTTTTATTCACAAACCCATTGTATATTTGTATCATTGTACCATTGTATAATTGAACCATTGCACCATTGTATAATTGTATCATTATTCCAGCTTCGCCGCTTAATAAAACGTTTAAACGGTGGTTTATAACGAATACCAAAAAACCTTATTTTCAGGTTTTTACCTTAGTAGCAAGGGGATAACCACAAAATTCAACCTTATTACCTTATTGGAAATAGCTATGAATAAGGTTAATAAGTGTCTATGCATAAAGTCAAGAGCTTGAGCTATAATGTTCGAATTCAAGGCTTGTGAAGTTCTGAAAGCAAAGGAGTTGACTTACGTCAATGACTGGTTTCAGAACGAGCGTAACGCAGAAGTCGGACATTATAGACAAG
>WFZU01000001.1 GCA_015489405.1 Bacteroidales bacterium | reverse complement strand
TTAACGGACTAAAAGCGTATTACGAAATCCTCTTTGCTCAACTCTTTTCTGAAAAAAACAATTCCGATAGAATACAAGTCCAAGGTTAATTTCACTTTGGGGTGTTTTTTGATTTCCTCCCAAGCCGCCTCCATCTCCTCCGACCAATGAATATCATCAAAAATGAAAACCGACTGCGGCTGCGCTTTGGCGAGGCAAGCCTCAAAATAGCGGAGCGTAGGCTCCCGGAGATGATTGCCGTCAAAAAATACAAAATCCAATTCCGTAACCGTCTCAAGCCAAGCAGGCAATATTTCATCAAAATTCCCTTCTATCAACCGGATATTCTCCATTCCGGCTTGCTGAAAATTGCGTTTGGCGACCGCCAACGTCTCCGGACAGCCCTCCATACTGACAATATTTGCTTCGGGCATAGCCAAGGACATATACATCGTGGAAACACCAAAAGAGGTTCCGATTTCCAGTATCTGCCGGGGCTGAAAATGTTTTACCAGCCGGTAAATTAATGCCGCAACACGGGGCGGCTTTGCCGAATATTTGGCAATCTTGGAAATCTTTCTGCTACTCCCTTTGTCCGCACGGGAACCCGCTCCGAAATCCCGGACTCGCAACAAGCTATTATCTTTCAGCAACTGCCTCCGTATCTTTTCGATAACGGCAAAATCCGCCGGATCGCTTTTTTGATAAATGACGTCTTGCAAAAGATTAAACAAAAACGGAGCATGTACCCCATAGGCATTGACGGCATTTTTGCGATATTTCAGATAAGACCGGAGAATATGGGCATAATTCATCATTCCGAATATAAAGGGTTAGCGGAGCATTTTAAGAAACTTCACTTCTTTGTCATCCAGATATCTCCATTTGCCGCGCGGCAAATCTTTTTTGCTTAAATTCGCAAAAAGCGTACGGTCTAATTTTACAACCTCAAAACCAAGATGTTCAAATATCCTCCGGATGATACGGTTTCTACCGGAATGAATCTCTACGCCCACTTCCCTTTTTGTCTTCGCATCGCCCACGTATTCAATAGCATCCACTTGGATAAATCCATCTTCGAGTTCTATCCCTCCGGCGATGGTCTGCAATTGCTCTTTGCTAATGGGTTTATCGAGTCTCACGCGATAAATCTTTCTCACACGATGTTTGGGATGCGTCAACAACTTTGCCAGATCGCCATCATTGGTAAACAGTAGCAGTCCACTGGTATTCCGGTCAAGCCTTCCGACCGGATAAATACGTTCTTGGCAAGCATTTTTGACCAATTCCATTACCGTACGACGGTCAAAAGGGTCATCGGTAGTCGTAATAAATCCGCGCGGTTTGTTGAGCAGCACATAATATTTTTTTTCGGGCGTAAGCCTTTGTCCGTCCACTTTCACGATGTCCGCACTTTTCACTTTTGTGCCCAAAGCGGTTACTATTTTTCCGTTTACTTCGACCATGCCAAGTTCGATATAGCGGTCTGCTTGCCGCCGCGAACAATAACCGGAATTGGCAATGAACCGGTTGAGTCGTATTACTTTTGGGAGCCCCCCTTCCCTTTCCGGAGATGTCTTAACATAATTACGTACACGCTTCCCCTCCGGATTCTTTTGCACGCTTCTGCCGGGAGCCGTTTTCCTTTTCCGCTCATATTTTTTGCCGGACGACCGGCTATCCGCCCGCTTTTCGGTATAGTCCTTCGCTTTCTCTACTCCGTATTTCTTTCTGTATGCGCACATATTCGATATTTTGTGCAAAGGTAATACATATTATAATGTAGCAAGACTTAATTGCAAAACTCCGTGTAACTCTATGGTTCTTTCAATGGACAATGGCGAATTGTTAGTGATAAAAGAATTACGGCTCGCCGAAAACCGAAGAAATCGCTACTCCGGTTACGCCCGGCACAAGTAATTTTTGTTCATGATTCAAAATCAAACGCCTATAATACGATATCGCCTACAATGAAAGCGCAACAAAAAAAAGGAACGGCACAACAAAATTCATACTCCCTCATTCCCACCGGATATCTTTATAGCCTCTGTCCACAAGGACAAAAGTCCGGAATAGAACATTCTATAACAGCCTGTCTGCCGTATGCACAAGCAATGCTTGCGAAATGCTCAAACCCAAGGAGTTGACCTTTGTCAATGTGTTACATTGAGCTTGTCGAAATGCGATGTATTGAGCCCGCCGAAATAACGTTTTGAGTATGAGCGTAACGCTTTATTGGATATTATGGACAGACGCTAAATAAAATGTAGTATATGAGAAGCATTGCGGCTTGCGACAAATCTCTCCTCTTATGCTTAAAAAACCGGTGTAAACAAATTTATTACTTTTTTTAAGAAAATAGGGGAAGTCTCGGCTAAGAGAATAGAATTTTTTTATTTAGAATGATTATAAATAATATT